>SOEU01000005.1 GCA_021646415.1 Candidatus Brocadia sp. | reverse complement strand
GGTTGTTTGATATCCCTGTGTATGAATATTTCTGTTACGTTACAACAGAACGGTTAAGTCCGATAGAAGCGCATCGCTCGTATGGAAAGAGGGCAACCTGTGAGACGTGGATAGAAGAGTGCAAGGGTCAGATGAATGCGGGGCATTTACGCACGGGTGAGTTTTTAGCCAACGCGGCGTTATTTCAGTGTGCGGTGTTGGCGTATAACCTCTTGAAGTGGATGTCTCTGCTCACAGAAGGAGCAGTACAACAGTGGGAAGTAAAAACGATGAGACTGTGGCTAATCCGCGTTGCAGGGAAATTGACAAAAGGAAGCAGGCAGTAGTAATATGTACATGTTTCTGTGCAAAGATATTAAAGAGTTTTTGGTTTTACAAATCTTTCCATGAGACAACACTTTACGACTCTCCCTGTTTTACATTAAAATTACTTCGTCCGTTAAGAATCCAGTTAAATTCAGCACAAATTGACTCTGTTACATCAATATTTTTAAAGGGCATGCTTTTAAATGTGTAAGTTTCTATCTCAAGCACCTTCTCAGCCCAGCAACATTCTTCAAAAAAACTTTTGTTTAAATCAAATGATGTTGTTTCTAACCCATTCCAATCTTCAAAATAGAGGGGGGTATGGAAATGAATACGCCACTCACCCATTGGATTTTCCTTGAGAGCCGCTTCTAAGTCCGGAAAACGAAGTAATGTACCTTGAGAAAGCACACGTGTCTGATGCAAGTATGGGCTATTAAGGAAAGGTTTGAATAAGGTATGATATTCACGCCTTGGTGACACACGCAGGATGCTGGAAATTTGTATCTTCGGAACCTGAATATCGGCTTCTTTCATCTTGATAAGCGCGTTTGTTGGATTTTCAAATGCGCAAGCAATATGGCATGTATCAAGGCAAATACCAAGAAATTCTAGAAAAGAACCTTTGCCTAACTTTCGGATAACATTCCACAAACGGAGAGCATCCATAGTGGTTTCAAGATAACAATCCGGTTCGGGCTCCAGGCACAGTACGATTGTTTTGCCGGTTTCGGCTTTTATACGTGACAATTCTTCCGTGGTTTCAAAGATGTTCTCAAGTGATCCTTCCGGTAGCTTTTTACCATAACAAACAGGTACAGTGCTTATGCTTCCGACCATTCCCTCCGGCAAAAGAATTGCGAGTAATCTTGCCAGCCGTTTCGTGTATGTCACGCGTTCCGGCTGTGACCAATCGGGCAGATACACGTTTTCTTTTATTATGCCATTGTGAAATTGTCCATATGGAAAACCGTTGATGGTTGCAACATACATATCCCTGCGGACGAGATATTCTTTAAATTGCAGCGCCAGAGGCGCCAGTTCTACCGAAGCTAAGTTAGAAAGTCGAAGCCCCAGAGCGAAAGGATTATCAGGGCATATTTGTTGTTTTATCACACAAGCGTACTTATTGATTGCCTCAATAGTTTCATTCCAGGTTTCTGCGGGATGTATGTTCATACAATATGTTAGATGAGAGCCATTCCAACGCACAATAAGTCTTTCCTTTTTCGTAATCCGTCAATAGCATTGCTGATCAGGTTAAGTGAAATATTGTAAATTTCTGTTTTTTCCCCTAGACCATTGGGCATTGTTATGGTAAAGCATTCCCCCTGATGCCTTTTAAACTCACCCATTCCTTTAAAAAGCGCCAATGTACCTATTTTAACATTATCGAGAACTTCATGCCAAAGTGAAAGACCGCATTGCTCCATAGTTTCAAGGGCAAATTCACATTCTTCTTTACTGAGTAAGCCCAATTGTACGGAACAAAGAAGGTCTATTGCAATGCCTATTGCAACTGCTTCACCATGCCGTAATTTAAAATCAGTTAAAATTTCCAAACGATGGGCTGCCCAATGCCCGAAATCAAGGGGTTTCTCGGTTCCCGTTTCAAATGGGTCTCCCGAGTTTCGTATATGGTCCATGTGGAGGCGGGCACAGTGTTTAATAATATACTCTATTGTTTTTTGGTCTCTCTGCAAAATATCATTAGCGCTTTTTGCTAAATAATCCAGGAACGCTTTATCTTTTATAATGGCAACCTTAAAGGCCTCGGCGATACCGGATATCCAGTCTTTTTGTCCCAGTGTTTGAAGGAAATCAAAATCATTTATTACCGCCCATGGAGGAGCAAACGTACCGTAATAATTTTTTTGCCTAAAACGATTCATGCTGTTTTTTACCCCAATACCAGAATCTAGTTGAGCTATTACTGTTGTCGGTATTCTTATGAGGCGAATGCCACGATGTATTATTGCGGCAGCGAAACCAACCGCATCCAACACCGCACCGCCTCCAATAGCTGCAATGTAAGACTGTCGACATAGTTCTGTTTTTTCTACAACATGTCCCACATAGTCAAGTATAGAAAGGTTATTTTTAATTGATTCACCGTGTTGGACATAGTAGACGGATGATGCCAGCTGTACACGGCTGTTGTGGTGGGAGCACCAATTGGAAATAGATTTTTCTAAATCATGCCAGTACGCTTGCAGTCCATCGTCGACAAAAAATACGATCTTAGCAATATCCCCTTCAAGCACATTCAAAAGTGTGCAATTTGAGGGGGAAAATACTTTCGTGGTAAAAAAAACAGGGTAAGAAAAATTCACCGTAAAAGAGTTGCAATAATTCAATGCTTGAACCTCCTGTCTAAATATAGGTTTTTTAATCCACGAGAAAGCCCGATGATATGCTCTGGTGCACTCTCAAATTCTAACGTAGACGCCCATATCGCATTTGAAGAAGCATCGATAATTCCATGGGAGCCTTTAATCCTTGAATTATCAGTTGATATAGAAAAGGGCCATTTCCCATAAAAGAGTTCGCAAGGATCGTAACCCGGTTTGTTATGTATATCAATGTGTGTTGCATAATCTGGCGCCTCGACTTTATTAGTCCACCATGGATAGGCAAACCAGGCGTCTTTCTCTGCTACCAAAATAAGCTCTCCGGCCCGTTGATGATTAATCCTCGCGTCTTTTTTCCCCATTTCGTCGAGAATCCGGGCAACACCAGGTAATTTATACAAAAGGTCTTTAACAGGGATAATGTTGTTTTCGTTTTTTATTATAATATGGGCAATCTGATGATCCACAACCGCAAAGGCTTTGCTTGAATAATAATCGGGATATGTCATGCCCTTAACAGTACGCAAAGCCAAAAACCCTTTTTCACGCAAGATAATGTTCGGGAAAATTGCTTTAACTGCGGGTGTTATTGCGTAATCACTATAAGCAAGGATGTCGTAATTGCATTCCTCTGCCGCTAAAAACAATTTTTCCAATAGATATTTAAGCTCATTAAACGCCTTGGTCGCTTTGCTAGAACTGTGTTCGTTTTTTTGAAGAACGTAATCAAGATGGGGCAAATATGTTAAAAGAATATCCGGGGCAATTGTGCGCATAATTTCTTCAGTTGCTTCGGATATCCATTGGCTTGATTTTAACGAAGCTAATGGTCCCCAGTAATGTTTAAGATCAAAGGAATAGCCTAATTTGCGTTTTAAAGTATGGTAAAGGTTTCCGGGGCGAGAGTAGCAATCCTGTATCATACCGCCGCGATGTTTATGGATTGGCGCGGGAGAAAGGATCACATCGGATTCATCGCCAATGCTTTGTTGCCAGAACAGTTGCCCTACCGTTTTCCCTGATTTACGGAAATTATCCCATATTTTGACGCCTTCTACAAGAAACGCTGATTGTTCCCAGAAATACGGGCGTCCAAATTCACGGGAAAAAAATCCATTACCGACAATACCATGCGATTCAGGAAATGCTCCCGTTCGAAAAGAAGCTTGGACGGTACAAGTTACTGCGGGAAAAACACTCCTGATCGGTTGAAAAATCAGAGAGCCGATCTTAGGCACTTTATTTTGTTTCAAAAAGAAATCATGCCCCAGCCCGGCGATCTGAACGACCAATAATTTTTTCATCACTAACTACCCGCAAACTTCCGTCCTGTTATTTTACTAAGAGGCCACAAAACATAAAGCATTACAATAAACACTAGCGATTCAGGCAAACATAAAAGAATAAATGCCACCTGTATTGGTATGAGAGAACGAATAAAATTCCCGATTGCCTCTTGCATAAAAGAACTCTGGAGATTTATTCTCATAGAAAAAGAGCCCATGAAAACGCTGCTAATGGCAACCATAATACCAGCCATGGCAATCCAATGAATTCCGTTTTGAACAAGCATCACAGTAAACCCGATAATGAGAATAATTGGCGGAAGCCAACGCACGATACCTTGCGGCGCCCTGTCCGCTTCATGGTAAGCAGCCAGAGAGATTGCCGTTATATAACAAACTTCAACAATCGTCATGCTCCAAATTCGGGAGGGAACATTTGGGATGAATACAGATGCACCTAAAAAAATATTCATGCCACGACAGAGTCCCAGAATAATAAAACCAATTCCTGGAATATGTTTTGCCAGAAAATTGTAAAAAAACACTAACAAAGCCAATAAACTAACTAAGGCTAGGGTATTTTTCCCAACAAACGCCGCAATTATGAGTGCAAACATTCCAATACATATAGCCACTATTAAGGCAGTATTACGCTTTATCTTCCCGGAAACAAGAGGTCTGTTGGGTCGTTCGATTCGATCAATATTAACATCGAAAAAATCATTAAGCAAAATCCCAAAAATATAAAGCGCAAGAGAAATAACCATAATTGTAAAAATAATGTATGCATTCGGATTCTCTCCCAAAGGCATTGCTATTAAATATCCAACAAGAATATCCCCTGGTATAGTAAACAAATTTGGTAATCGTATCAGGGCAAACCACGTAAGGGCAATATTTCCTATATTCTTATATATTTGTTTTATATTGCCAATGTTATTCAATTATCGCTGATACTCTGATACAGGTATAGGAACTAAACCAAAATTTGGTTTCCAATTTACAGAATGGCTGTAAAGTTCATTGGCATGATCATATGCCAATTTGCGGATTGTAGTATCATCATGACCATCCTTCTGAAGACAACTTATTACCTTGATCAGTGAGAGTGGATCTGAGACACCCCAATCTGCTGAACTGTTAACAATTATTCGCTCTAACCCGAATTTCTTTATAATAGACGATATTCTCATCGGATCTAGCTTTGAATATGGGTATACTGTAAGCCCACAAAAGCAATTGGTCTCCCTGCTGATTGGCATACTGTCCTCAGTATTATGGTCTATAACAATCCTTTCTTGTGTAACACCTTCCGCTTTGATGATGTCGACAATGATTCTTGTGCCTTCAACCTTATTTAAATGCGGTAGATGTACAATTATAGGCATTCTACGTTCCTCAGCCATGAGCAGCTGTTTCCGAAATGCAATTATTTCCTTTTCAGTATTTTTGTTTAATCCAATTTCACCAATAGCGACGCACCGTGGATGATCGATATATTCCTCTAATCCCTCAATTACCTCATTTGCAAGGTTTATGTCTTCAACTTCTTTTGGGTTAATTGAGATGGCGGCGTAATGGTCTATTCCAAATCTTGCAGCTCTAACCGTTTCAAACTCGAGTATATGCCTAAAAAAATCAAAAAAAGTGCCAGCATAACGCCGTTCGCTTCCTAACCAAAAAGATGGTTCTACTACAACCCTAAAACCGGCATTGTGCATTGCGGTATAATCGTCGGTCGTTCTGGAGTACATATGGATGTGGGGTTCAATTATATCCATTTTTGATTCTTTATTAACTTTCAATTTCTTTATAACCACGGTAGAGTTTCTTTATTGTAGAGGCGGCTTTACTCCATCTGTTAATCAATTTAAATGTACAATCTCTAATAAAATTTCTGTAGCCTTATTAGGTTTTGTACTCGTTTAGTGTTTTATCTCTTGGCAAATTGGATTTTAAAAAACAGCGCACTCCATTTACCCCGCTCAATAGAACTATATCTCTCTGGGCTATTTTATCCTATAAAATTGTGCTCCATTCGTCTGGGAATTGATTTGCTCTTACATCATCAAAGGAAATCTATCACGTCCAAAATGTTCAAAATCGTCTATTGACGTTATTGTATCAAAAATATTATTGCCCTGATCAACAAAATTATTTTCTGTAATTTTGCAAAGCATTGCATCGATATCTTTGACGTCATTAAATAAATTTGGAGATTTCAACGTGTCTTTTAGTACATTCAGCGAAGATTCCAAAACAACCATAAATTTAACTCATGATTTCGTACGCCTTTTATTTGGTTTAAAATTGTCTCTGCAAGTTGCATATCCCATATACCTCTTATTACGGAAATCAACTGAATTGGCAGAATTTAAGATGTGTAGTAACCTTTTGTTACCTAAATCTTAGCAAAAACCTTTTGATCTCCTATTTTTAACAAACAAAGCCGAATTTATCCAATCATATTTTCCATTACATTCAACCGCTACCTTCTAATACTTTGCTAATAAATTCCAAAACACTTAAAACATTAGTAAAACTTTATCATCTAACAGCTTAAGGCCATTAACAGTAAAAACTTTGGCTTATAATAGCTTCGATTTACTCCATATTGGAAAACAAAATATGGTCTTTGATAAAATAAAAATAGCCATTGACTCCTATATGAAATCAATGGCTTTTTAGCTCTTAAAATATACCTTTTTTAATCTCAGCAAACCTATTGACTTTAAATTTTTTGGTATAATATACCAACAGTGAAAAGCAAGCTCATTAGGTATATCAAAGTTGTAGAGAATAATGGAAATATCATTGAGGTAAGGCTGTGGCAAGTGAATCCTTCTCCCAACAACCACACGGTTATAAATATTCCTTTGTTTACGTTGTGAAAGGCAAGCGGGTTATTGGTTATAACAATGCAGAAGGCAAAGGAGACCACAGGCATTATGGAGATAAAGAGGAAGTGTACACATTTAAAAGCGTAGATAAACTTTAAGATAAGCCTGGAAATTGTAGTTTAAATGACCACGTAACGATCATGTAACCGAGGTCTCATCATGAAAAGAGACACGAAAATTACCTATTAAAAACGCATTACGAAAGCCTAGAAATGTTTTTCCGATTATCTTCAATGAGATTAAAAGTCTTTAAATGGTGGAGGCGGCGGGAATTGAACCCGCCGCCAAAAAATATTAAGTCTAATGTGTTTGAATAGTTATGACTTTTAACCCCTTAAAAATACCGTCACCAGACCGTCACCAGAATTAAAAAAGGCTGTTAACTCTATCAAGGGTTAATGGCCTTTTTTCTTACCTCGAAAACATACCATTTTTAATTTCAGAAACCCTATTGACTTTAAATTGTTTCTGGTATAATATGCCAACAGTGAAAAGCAAACTTATTAGACATATCAAAGTTGTAGAGGATAACGGGAATATTATTGAGGTAAGGGTGTGGCAAGTTAATCCTTCTCCCGATAAACCACACGGTTATAAATATTCTTTTGTTTACATTGTGAAAGGCAAGCGGGTTATTGGTTATGACAACGCAGAAGGCAAGGGAGATCACAGGCATTATGGAGACAAAGAGGAAGTGTACACGTTTAAAAGCGTAGATAAGCTTTTGGAAGATTTTTATAACGATATAAAGAGGGTTAAAAAACATGAGAGTTAAAAGGGTGAAAATAGGAATAAAAAGCCTTAAGGATGTTCTTGAAGATACAAAAGAGGCTATGAAAAAACTTGAACGGGGAGAGAAGGTTAAGCCAGAAAAGGGGCTTTACTTTGAGAGTATAGAGGGATTTAGAAAGGCACTTACCCAAAAGAGGCTTGAATTGCTTCATTTAATCAGGGAGAAACAGCCGGGAAGCCTTCAGGAGCTTGCAAGATTAGCCAAAAGAGACATTAAGAGCGTTGCAACTGATATTGCTATCCTGGAAGGCTTGGGGTTAATTGGCATGAAAAGGAAGAAGAAAGGACGGAGAGAGTCGAAACCTACAGTGAATTATAATACGATAAATCTGGAAATTGCGGTTTAAAGTTTTATCATGAAGCAAATTGCAATGATCTTGTGTTTCTTGGTAGCCAGTTGTGGAACTGCAAAGATTTCCGAAAATTTCCATTCTCAGAAGCAATAAAACGGCCTGGAAACGCTTCGGATTGCTTTCAGCGTGGGTAAGGTCAATGCAATGCTTCTGAGTGTGTTTTTCATGCGTTTTAGATAGGTTTTCCGGGGTTAAAATTGAATATTAAGGGATAGCTCCTGCAGGGCGACAAGCCGTTATCTCCAACGGTTTCCCTTAATTTTATCTTGGAGAGTCATTCAGGAGAAAATGACAGATGAAACAAGAAAAACTCAGCAAAGATATTGATTTAGCCAGGAAAATCGCTTGTTATATTTATTACAAAGGCAACAGTTGGGGCTTTTATCATGTCGACTGTTTGAATGAGAGTGATCTCATTGAAAAGAAACTTCATTATTTTGAACGAAGCACATTATTTCTTGAAGATTTTAACTCAGAGGATCACGCCTTTATAAAGCGCCTGGACACCAGAATAAATGACATTATCAGGTCAGATGTAAAACCACGACTTATAAAGGTCACCATAAACGGCAATCCAGGCATACCCAAAGGTTTATTAATAATCCATGTCCAGAGCGTTGATAATCTTCCGGAATATTTCAGAAGGTTGTTTGATGTTATAGAGTTGGAAGCAGAGGAGCAAGACCTTACCACAGGCAATTTAGAAAAGGCTATTTCCTTCCCTATACCTCCAGGAGCTAAGGCAAGCGATATAAAAATGGTTTTTTGAACGATGAAAACGTTCGTATAATAATTAAAGACAAGTCCGAACCTTTCCACTATGCGCAAATGGGGTTTTTTCGTAATGGACGTATGCTTGAAGGGTGGAATATCTTGCTTGAATTTGCAGAAAATAACGGGATTTTGATAAATGTTGATTCGGCGAAGCAAAAGCGTATCGAAAGGTTAAATAAAGCCTTGCAAGAGTTTTTTAAAACCCATGAAAACCTGATTGTAAATCATCGGACGGTTTTTAATGTTTGCAAAAAGACGGTTAATAGTAAAAAACCTATTTACATTCAAGAAAAGGTATGCCCATCATGCGAAGATGTGCACAAACATTTTTGTTTTATTTGCAACGATGAAACAGAACATTGTAGGGAATGCCATGACGACCTTTATACGGACGCACACAAAAACCTAATCAGATAACCAAAATCTCCACTGTTTAAAAACCCTGTTATCGACAAATCGATAATGGGGTTTTTTTATTTTCAGATTTTCCCAAAATATTTTCATTCCCACAAACCCCACTATTTAAGCCATTCACAGAGCATTTCATTGAAATTTGTATCATCGACAAATCGACAAGTCGTCGACAGTCGATACATAAGGGTAAAGAGTTTATTTTTCTGATTAGAATGTGAGGTAAAAAATGACCGAAAAAAGTTTGTTGAACCAAAAGCTTTTCACACTATCCCAGGTTGTAGAAATGCTGAACGTTCCGAAGCATCGCTTGTCATACCTTTTTGACAGCAGGAAATTACGAAGTGAGAATTTTATAAGATTGCCGAACGGTGAAAGAGTCTATCGTGAAAGCGATATTCCAAGGATTAAGCAAGCTTTGTTTGCGATTCAATCGAAAGGCTGAACATGGCAAACCCACAATGCGAAGACGGCTATACGAAAATCGCAAATGAGCTGTTTGAGGCACTGATCAGGACTGATTTATCAGGTCATTGCTTCAGGATTGCCTTACTTGTGCCGCGTAAAACATACGGTTTCAACAAGAAAGAAGACCTGATCTCATTAAGTCAAATGGCAAAAGATACGGGGCTTTCTAAGAGTAGATGTTCACAAATAATCAACGTTTTAGAAGACCGAAATATCATAACCGTATCAGATTTCTGCAACGGTCTAACCAAAAAGTATAGATTTAATAAGGATTTCGAGACATGGAAGACCGTATCAGAAAACTGCTACCGTATCAGAAAAGTGATTCAAAAGGGTATCAGAAAAGTGATACCACAAAAGAAATATATACAAAAGAAAATATATACGTCCGATTCTATCGAAGTCGGACTATCAGAGAAACTTCTTTCTTTGATTAAGCAACGAAAGTCAGATTTTAAACAACCTAATATTCAATCATGGGTTAAGCATATTGACCTAATGATTAGACTTGATAGGCGTTCGCCTGACGAGATCGAAAAAGTTATTACCTGGTGCCAGGCTGATAGTTTTTGGCAAAACAACATCCTATCTACCGAAAAACTTAGAAAGCAATACGACGCACTTTACTTGAAGGCATTCAATAGTAACGGCAAACATACCCTTGAACGGCAAAGATACTTTTAGGAGGAATTTGAGTTATGACACAGAAAAAAACTACATCGGATTTACTAATTGAACTTAACGAGTATAGCGGAGAGGACAAAATTATTACCAGTCGTGATATGAAGGCGCTTCTTGCTAAGCAGCCCAAAGCCGTTCCTGTCATGTCGAGATTACCGCAGTTGGATAAGCACGTTGGTGGTTTTTTCTACCGGGTGAATTGATAGCCATTTCCGGGCCGAGAAAAGCGGGTAAGACCCTTTTTGCGCAAACCCTGACTGTTAATTTTGCGAGACAGGATGTTATGAGTTTGTGGTTTAGTTACGAGCTTTCTTCCGGGGAGTTTATCAATCGCTTTCCTGGTGAACTGCCTGTCTTTGTCATGCCAGCAAAGATGAAGGCAAACACCCTTGAATGGGTAAGGCATCGTATTTTAGAGGGACTGGCGAAGTATGGCGTCAAAATGGTTTTCATAGACCACCTGCATTACTTGTTTGACCTCGCAAGGATGCGAAACACTTCGATTGAAATCGGGCAGGTTATCAGAACGCTGAAGATGCTAGCAGTCGAATTGAATATCACAATCTTTCTTATGTGTCACATGGCTAAGTTAGACCCTTATCAAGAACCTTCGGACGACAATATTAGGGATTCGAGTTTTGTAAGTCAGGAAAGTGATGCCGGGATTATGGTTTGGCGGAATGTTCAAAGCGATAATGAAGCGTGGCTGAAAGTTTGTTTTCATCGGCGAACAGGCGTCATGGATAAGAAGGTTGGACTTGTGAAAGTAGATGGCCTTCTCATGGAGGCGATATGCATTCCATAATCGAAACCGCAAAAGATTTTGGCGTTGACGTTGAATGGGCTGTTTCCAGACGCAAGGAATATCTTGATCGAGAAATTACCAGGAAGGAACTTGGCGTTAATACCGAGCGGGCTACTCCCAAAAGCAAGGAATATCTCGAACGGAAAATTGCCGAACTGAAAAACGATCAACAAGCGGCGTTACAGCTCTTGTCAGGGAAAAACGAGCTAAGCAGATTCATTTTGATGGATACAATAAAAATCCTCAATAAGGAAATAAAAAAGTATGAGATGGAATTGAGTTTCAAAAACACCGGAAAGAATAGCCGGATAACGCAAGGCGACATTGGGCGAGCGAAGGCGTATCCGATAGAAAATCTTTTGCAGAATATCCGCAACGGGATAACTCATTGTATCAGCGGGACACACGAGGACAGGCATCCATCAATGGATATCAGGAATAATTTTGCACATTGCTATTCTTGTGGCTGGTATGGGGATACGATAGCGGTTTATATGCAGATAAACGACGTGGACTTTATAACAGCCGTTAAAACTCTTATTGGTTAAATTTTTAAAACTTTTTTGGAGGGTAGCAAATGTCAAATGCAGTAATAGAAGTAAGGCGGAAATATGACGATGCGAAACAGAATGTTGAGGCGTGCCAAGCCAGCATCTTGGAGTTGCAAAAGAAATGCGATGAGTTGCAAGAATCTTTACCGGAACTCAGCCGGGCGATTGAGAATGCCAAAAGGGCGAAAACATCGGCATTAGATGCGTTTGCTTTGAATAGCAATGAGAAAAACTGCGACCGATTAAAGCGGGTGAGGCTGGCCCACGAGGATGCTATAAAGCAGCGAGGCGAAACCCAGGAGCTACTTGAAGCCAGCGAACGAGGGCTAAAGACACGGCAGGCCGAATTTATCAGATTGAATGAGGCCATGTCAGTTGCACGGCGTCAATGCTGGGAAACTGTTGCGGATGAAATCCAAAAGAAAATATCCACAGATATGATAATGGCTATCCAGGAACTAATCATCTGTAAAACACAAACCGGCGGTACCCGTCAGCATGTTTTAAATACGATCTTCCCACAATTAAATCCAGGTGAATATCAAAGTAGTAGAGATACTCTTATGGAGCAATACAACATTGATTAGCCTGTTCCCTCCTGCAGGCGGCATGGGTGGCGTTATACCCCTGGCGTTGCCCATGCCTCTTTAAACTTTTTTTGAAAGGATCATGATATGGATTATTTCAAGCGGTGTGTAGTTGGGTTGCATAATTACAAACATAATTGTCCCCAGAATGTGACAGAACATGAAACTTTGGATGAAATGCGAGAACGATTAGGGGAAAAAAAGCAGGTTATCATATGATGAATCGAAATTACTTAAACATCTCCGAAATATGACTGGAGTCGCAGAACCTGTGTTGACCACAATAAAACCAGACGAGTCTAAAGAAATTGTTCAAAAAGCTGAAGCGACACCCGAACAGCGAGAAGCAATGGCCGAGGTTGCAAGATTAAGGGCGGGAAAGAGCAAGCCAGAAACAGTTGTTCCTACAATTTCAGCAGAAGGACAGAGGGCAATGAGCGACCTTGCAAAGCTAAAGGCAGGGATTCCGTTCAGCCGGAGTTATTCACCGCAAGCCGAAATCAAGGAACCGGAACCACCGGTAAAACCTCTCACGTTCGAGGAGCAGGTAATTGCGGACTGGAGGGCAAATCCGGCCATCAGACAAGAGTTTGTAAGTCTTCAAAATTATACTGCATTTAGGAAGGCGGAAGCACAAGGGCGGGCGAGGATTCACAGAGGAGTAGTCGTAAGATAAGGCCGTGAGCTCCACTTGGCCTGGCCGTTCACGGCCTTACTTCATATGCATAGCGGCCAGGCCATTTAAAATAATGATATCATGTAATGCTAGGTTGTAAGTATAAGCGTAAAAGTCGTAAGTCTTTGTTGTGTAAATACATATGTTCTTTCGGTTTGGTGAAGCATGCGGGGGCAAGATGACCCCACGTTTTATCTAGTTTTCAGGGAAAAAATTTAGGGTTGTTATAACACACGATTGCTAAACAGTAATTATTACAGATTAGGAGATTAAGTCATGGCAGAAAAGAAAAAAGTCAATCTTCGTCAGCTATCAAAAATCATGCAAGTATCAACGGTTACAATTCGTAGCTGGTTTTCAAAGGGTGCGCCTCACGAGAGGTCTCACAGGGGTTATTTTTGCGATCCTGACGCCGTTTTCAAGTGGAGAGAGCAATATTTATCTGAGAAAAAGCAAAACGGTAGCGAATACGAGAAAGCACGGACGGAACGCATGCTTTGGTTAGCCCGGCAATCGCAGTTAAATTATGAGAGGGAATCCGGGAAACTTGTTGGTGCAGCCGAAGTCCGTCAGGCAGCCTTTGCAACGGCCAGGCAGGTTAGGGATAGCCTTTTTTGTATTCCGGCCAGGATATCGCCGATTTTGGGAGCGATAAGCGATCACAGGGAAATCAATCGGATTCTTACAAAGGAAATTACACAATGTCTTGAAAATTTATCAAGCAATTTAAATCAACCGGAGGTAAAAAACGATGCTGAAAAGTAAAGAAAGGATTGAGGAACTAACCGTTCTAAATCTGAAATATTTCCATCTCATGTGCAAACTGAAAATGCTTCTACGGGAAGCATCCGAATTGAAGGCGGAAATCGAATCTTTGGAGGGCGGAAAATGTATTACTACCCAGACATAGTTTTATGGATTGCAGCCTTTGAGCTTTTGCGGATTATATCAGAATTTTTGGCTTAACAGGACTTTGATTTTTAAACAAGGGGGTAAAGCAATGGCGATAAGATTCAAGCAATATTTTAAGGAATGTAAGCCGATTCGCTGTAATGGGAGAAAGTCAAAACAATGTCCTGAGATCCCGAAGCGGGCAAATGGTGAATACAGAACATGCGGGGCATGGTGTGTTGAATACAGAGAGATTGACGGGCGGTGGGTATCAAAGATATTTCCAGGTATAAACAACAAAACACTTGCACAGGATCGGCTAGAGGATATCAAGGCGCGCATACGGCAGGAAAGGTTGGAAGCGTATGAAAATTAACGGGTATCGATTTACGGCAGAAGATTTCAAGGAATACATCGATCCTGAGCGATTGAAAGACCTGGCAATCAAGGGCTTTGTACCCTGTCTAATCCACGAGACAGGGTTTCCTGTCTTTAAAAAAGGGGAAGTTGTGGACTGGATTGAAAAGAATCTCTACGTTTATTCAGAAGGCAAGCAGTTAACACCCATAGTTAAGATATACCCTCATGAGGATAAGCCTTGTATTGGCGATATTCCAGAGGAAATAAGCGGTATAAGCGAATTGAAAGAATGTAACTTCCAGATAATCCCATCGTGTGTCTATTTTTTATGTGACGGGAAAAAGATTTTATATGTTGGACAGAGCAAAAACCTGTATCAGAGATTATTCCAGCATATAGAGGACGGTAAGCGATTTAACCGGGTACTGTATTTCTACATACAACCTAACAGACTTGATTCCATCGAATACAAGCTAATAAAGGCTTTGAGACCACCTTTAAACATTCAACATAACGAGCGGTAAGAAAAACTTTATTATGACCTTGACAAATAACGAATTGGTAGCGTATCTTCTCCAGGAGAAAGGGGAAGAAACCATGAAAGGAGCAATAAGAGCGAAAGGACATTGTCCCGTTTGTCAGGGGAGTTTTACCGAAATAAAGAAGTTGGGCTATATTTGTGCAGAGCATAAAACCGTACCGAATCGATTTTATATTGACATCTTCCACAAAGGGCAAAGGATACGTCTATTTTCAGATAAACACGGACAAGCCATTGATACCTATCAACGAGCATCAAGCTTGCTCAGTCACATCAATTATGAAATCCAGAGCCACATTTTTGACCCTACGAAATATGTTAAACAAGACCTTGAAAAATTTTATGTTTCAACCTTGTTAGATAAGTTTCTAACATTCAAAATTAATTCTATTGCTCCAAGTTATAAAAAAGATTATCGGCGGTTTGTACAGATTGCGAAGGATTATTTCGGCGGTACGGATGCAAGAGAACTTCGAAAGATTGATATTATAAATTACAAAGAGCATCTCAGTAAGAATTTCAATTTCAGCGAAAAGACGATTAAAAACATTTTGGATAATTTTAAAATCTTCCTGAATTACCTGAAATCCGACCTTGAAATATTGGATGTTGTCCCGTCATTCCCTATTATCGGTATACCACAACCAAAGATCACCTGGCTTACCCAGGAGTTACAACAGAAAGTCTTTGAGGTCGTACCAGATAATCACAAACCTATCTTTGCCTTTTTAATGTTACATGGATGCCGTCCATCGGAGGCACGGGCTTTAAAGTGCAAGAATATTGATGTAGCGCGGGGTATAATTACCGTATCATCAACCTTTTCTGGTAGGGTGTTTATGGAAAGAAGGAAAGGGAGGAATTCAAAGGATTCAACAATTCCACTTCACCCGGAAGTATTTCTATACATCGCAGACCGTATAAAAAATAACCTTCCTGAAGCATACGTGTTTGTGAATCCTAAAACCGGTAAGCATTATTCGGAGAATAGTCTTAGGAGAATATGGGATGATATAAGGGAGAAAGTTGGATTAAACCAGTCAATTAGGCTTTACGATGCGACACGTCATTCCGTAGCATCTCAGTTGGCTAATAGAGGCATACCATTACTTAACGTAGCAAAATTATTAGGTCATTCATCAACAAAAATGGCTGAAAAATATTACGTTCATACCGATGTTGGAAGACTGAAAGCAGACATCATAAACCTATCACTAAAAGATCAAACCGTCACCAGCCAAAAAAGTGGCTTTGTAAGTCTCGTAATATCAATATGTTATGGTGGAGGCGGCGGGAATTGAACCCGCGTCCCTGGACATTTCAGCATAGGCTTCTACGTATATAGTCTATTTTTTGCATCTCGTCATCTGGAACCCCAATAGACAGGGTTTCTGATAACCAGCTAGGTTTAAGGGTTCATTCAATCCTCACCTACCAAAAGGACTAAACTAACCTGCTAGTCGTCGTTTCATTACCCTCGCAGGTAAGGATAATGAAACGTGGCTGTCAATTAAGCAGCCATTGCCATTGGATATTCGGCATTTAAATCATTTTGCCAGGTTTTTAATGAGGCCGCCTGACAACCTCAATACGCCACCTATACCTCAACCTGTCCGGTCGAATCCTTTCGCCCCCTATCTTAATTAAACGTTTCTGAATTCAAATAATCGAAAATCACCGTACTTTATCAATTTTGGTAATAATTTAATCACATTCTCACTTAGAATCATCTTCATTAATTTTCTAAATTATTATACCATTTTAAACGTAAAAATACAACTCAACAAATCATTATATATTGGTTGAATTTCACAACGCATTTGTATGAATTATAATAACAAACCATTATTTAGTAAACAAATTACAATAAATCTATACCTTTTCTATAACGAAATGTCACAGCCCAATCACCCTCCCTTGAGATGAAGATGCGTGGGCAGAAATTGATAAAATTGTAATATTATTATATAAAAGTAGTTATGAAAATAATGGGTTATCTAAAAAATAAATATTTTTTAAAAAAAACAAACATCATTATTGACTGCACAAATTGAACGTTTTTCTATGACTAAATCTCAATTTAGGCATAAAAATCGCTAATTTTATACGCTATTAATTTCATAATCTCATTCAAGAGGAAGGCATATATGGTAAATAATATAAATCCTTCGGCATCCAAACTTCTCGAGCAAATTAAAAGATTATCAGCAGGTGCAACACAAAAAGAAAATAATCATCTTGATTTTAAAAAAGAGGTATTGGACAACCATACTCATAACATCAATATACTTAAGGGTACAAATTTGTCGAATCTGGAAAAGATTCAGAAAAAAAATGATGTATCTATTCAACTTGTCGAAGATAGCAAAAGGAAATCATCTGGAAAAGATATTCAAACAGTAAAACAGCCTAACTTGGCAAATACAGAAAAGAATCTACGCAGAGAACTTGTGGGTTCTTTTTTGGATATCTACCTCTAGAGAAAGGAATAGCAAGCTGATTTTCGAAGAAAAGGAGGAAAGCGAAAAATCAGCTTGCTAAAAGGAGAACAATTATGCTTATTAAAACATATTTGACGAAAAAAAAGTTCCCTTTTACGACAAATTTGTTTTTGTGTTTATACATAATTAAACTATAATTGTGCAATTATAGAAAAATGAGAAGACACCTAATAAATTATGCTTGGCTGTTACTGATTTTCTTTGTCGGATGCGGTACCATTTCTCAGGAAAAGTTGAGGGATATCGACCGTAGAATAATCGAGCTGTCTAAGACAACGCAAACTTTAGGGAAAAAGGTAGACGATTTGTCCAGATCTATTTCATTGCTCGTAGTTGATGGGAATGAACTCCATAATGAAATGGACGATATGAAAACCTTCAGGAAGGATATTCAGCAAAAGGTTGAAGACATAGAAGAAGTTGTTAAGGAACTTAAAAGATCTACCAGTAGCCTAAAGACCGATTACGAAGACATGGAAGATGATATTAACAAAACGGATGGATAACAATAAAAAGACCGAAATTGAGTTATCTAATTGATTGGAAATAATGAAGTTAGGCATGAAAGGGGGGGAAAGAGAAGACCACACCTCCACCGATTCCATAAAAAGAGACGTTAACATCTGTTGTGCTCATCAATGAAACCATTAAAGAAAATATCCTTGATTATAAGCCTGTGCCTGATATATATTTTGATTATATATGTGACTTTTAACGCTATCGCAAGAGTACATAGAACAAAAAATCCTGCACACGCAAAAAAGGTGGTCATTTTAACTTTCTTTGTAGATTTATGTATCTTTGCAGGAAGCGGATATTTAGTTTATAAATTAAAAGTTCCAACAAACAAACCATGAAAGATACAAAATCATTCACTTTGTGGTGGGTGGTAAGCTGCCTCTTTTTCGTGTATAGTAGTTCTCTCTTTGCTAATCAGAAGATTGAAACTGACAAATTAAAGAAAGAACTTCTGGATCTCGAGAAGGCCACCGATCCGCTTATTCAAACTTTTAGAAAAGTTGCACAACTCGTCAGCCCATCGGTTGTCAGTCTCAGTACTGAGAAAAAAGACCATCCGAAGTTTGGCAAGGAAACAGAACCTTTGCCACCCTACCAAAATTTTTCTCCGAAACATGACCCTCACGCGGAAAATCTACCCAAAAAAGGGTTGGGTTCAGGAATTATTATCGATGAACGTGGTTACATTTTAACGAATAATCATGTTATCGTCGGTTTTGCTGAAGATGAAATTACCGTGGTTACTTACGATGGAGAACAATATAAGGATGTCAAAATTGTTGGGATTGATCCGAATACAGACATTGCAGTCATTAAAATAGAAGGAGAGGATTTCCTTCCTCTCGAATTTGGTAATTCAGAAGATGTGCAGGTAGGCGATTGGGTTATTGCCATCGGTAGCCCCTTCGGATATCAGCAAACAGTTTCTGCGGGTATTATCAGTGCGAAAGGGAGAACCCATGTCATTCCGTTTGAACTGCCTTTTATTTACGAAGATTTTTTCCAAACGGATGCGGCCATTAATCCTGGTAATAGCGGCGGACCGCTTGTCAACCTCAGGGGAGAATTAATTGGGGTAAATACCGCCATTGCAACCCGGTCAGGCGGATTCCAGGGTGTAGGATTCGCAATTTCTGCTAGTATTGCAAAAGAAACTGTTGAAACCATTGTAGCCACCGGGAGTGTTGTAAGAGGATATTTAGGGGTAGGAACCCATGATATTAATGATGAGTTGGCTATGACGCTTGGCTTAAGAGATAAAAAAGAAATTATCAGTCGTTTTGACTTATCATCGGAAAAAGGGGCCTTTGTTTTAGAGGTGTGGAGTGATACTCCTGCATCAAAGGCGGGCATCTCCCCAGGCGACGTAATTTCAGAGATAGACGGAAAGAAAATCGGTGGTACCACGGATCTGCAGCAGGCCATTCGTCGTGCAAAGGTGGACGAAAAGATTATTGTAAAGATCGTACGCAACGGGGTAGAAAGCGCATTAGAGGTTATGGTGGAACGACAGCCGGAAGACCTCGCAGGGAAAACTTACCTTGCTATTCGGAAATTAGATGAACCTACAAAATTTTCTTTAGGATTAGTGGTCAATGATTTAAATCCTGCAATTGCAAAATCACTGGGTTTTGAAGGCGAGAGTGGTGTTTTGGTTGTCGATGTCGAAGTAGGAAGCCCCGCCGAGCGTGCTGGGATAAGTCCCGGTGATTTGATCACAAAAGTCGGTACAAAAGAGGTAAATTCTGTTCCAGAATTCATGGCCCTTATGGACGAATTCTTAGAGAAAGATATGCCAATAAGTGTTTATGTAAAGAATAAGGGCTTTGTAACGTTAAAATAAATCTTACAAGAGCGCGATTATTCTATGATTTTATTTAAAATGTTAGCATTAAATCCTTCTTTACACGTAAGGTAAGAGTATTCTATTTCTTCGCGTTGGCCAGCCTTGACCCGTGCAATAAAGTCAATCGTTGAATAAATAAGTATCCAGGGTAACATAACATCTAAAACGGGAGCAATCATTTCCAAATCAAACTCATGAACAAATCCTAGCACATTGGTAAGAAGCAAAGTTTTAATGAAAAAGAAGGTATACAGGACAGGTTTAATTGATTTGTTTGCGCCGATGTATTTGCAATAAGCATAGACAAAAGCAAGAGAGGCAAGGAGTTTAATTGTATGATTGAAAAAATTGAGTATATGAGGAATACCTTCAGATTCTGATTCTTCAGAGGAGAAAGCCTCCAAGCCAATAGTCAGAGCATATTTTGAGAAAAAATACAAACCAAAACCAACGGCTGTTACAATAAATATATTTTTTGCATCTATCAGATAATCCCTGATTTTCCGGATGGATTCACGATATTTATAACGCTTATCACAGGAACTATACATCATGCCTTTTATATTCTTTCTAAAACTGAAAGATGTCATGAAAAAATAAGCGAATGCAAGTATGACAATCGTTATAAAATCACCGCACATATCAGGTAAATTCGGTGTATGAAATTCATAGCGATGATGATGGTGATGACCATGACCGCTAGGTTGTATGACATCAAAAAGTATTAGAGGTTTAATAATTTCACCAACGATAAAGCGTAAATTGATCCCTATAAAAGTAAGAAAGGCGCCTATTCTTACGTTTCGAATTAACGATTTCTCTTGCTTACTAAAGCCAATTGCTAGCATTTTTTCTCCTCCCTCCTTTTTTTACATTTTTCCATACAGTGCTCTTCCATATAAACATGTGAATAACCTGCATGGTAAAAATGTCCCGGAATGTTGATCATGCTAACTTTCCCTCATTTCTCGATTCTGCTCAATCTTTTATCAGAAATATTTTAAGAATATCCTTTAACCTGGCTCTAATTCCTCTTGTACTCTCGTATACCATTATTAAAAATATTAAATAATTTATAAATACTCAAATTCCTTTACTAAATATTATATAATTTTCCACGAAAATTTCAATAATGAAAAATTATTTAGTATAAATAAATATTGTTTTACATAATAAAATACGTCACAGAAAAAGTTTTTTTTCAATTATGGCCTTTTCAAAATACCACTTTCAAAGGCAAGGGGAAAGAATGCCAGGCTTTGTCCATAATAATTGAGAATCAAAGATTTCTCGCCCAATCTATTCCTGAACGAAACTTCTAATCTATCCGCTTTAGTATTTAATGCCTGTGCTGAAAAAAAAGCCATTGCGGCTGATGGTAAACTACCGTATTCAATCGCAGACTCTCCCGTATATCGATATACGGCCTTTACCTCTCCTACATCTGAGTTGGATTCCTGTAAAACATGATACACTTTTTCTAAAACCTTATTCCCCTCTTCAGACTTATTCCAGAGTAGATCAAGTCCTACACGCATTGGGATTCTGACTGCCTCCCATCCATAATCGTTTGATTTGCCTTCCATCGCCAAAATGTTTCCCTGAAAATCTACTATGCACCAGTCTGGGATCAAACCACACCCGCTTACATTACCCAGACGAACGCCGGAATGATGTAAAATCCAATAACCGGTCTCAGTTAAATCCAACCATCGGCGGTCTTGAGTTATTTCGAAAAATAAGCGAAATGCCGCCGGACTGTAATAAGATGGATTTTGTATGAGGTACCCATCTTTTTCATTACCCCATAAACCGGGTAACAAAAAAAGACGATTATCAGCCCCACGTGCTGTTTCGAATTTTAAAATGTCGTTAATCACCAGTTCAGCCTTCTCACGATAGGTATTTTCCCTCCATCGGTTTGAAGCTAGCAATAGGGCAAATGCATAATCACAATCGGCATCCGAAGCAGCCATCCAATCGTTTACTCCACCGTCCTTCCAATGCCAGGCAAGGAGACGGTCTCCCTGTTTATTGCTTCTGCTAAGGTGTTCTTCTGTCCATCCAAAAATCAAATCAAACGTTTCTTTGTCATTCAGAAAAACAGAGAAAAGCATGGCATAGGCCTGCCCTTCGCTGACTGTATCAAGACCATGTTCAGGTCGCTGCACACGTCCATCAGGGAGAATGTAGTTTTTTTTGTATAATTTCCACCAAGTTTCTAATTGTGTTTCCGGGGGTCTTTTCATGGTAATGCAACCGATACATGTTAAGCAAAAGAAGCCCAATATAAAAATAATATTCTTATAATTTAAACTTTTTTTCATTTTTAAAAACGAATATTAAAAAATAAATCTGCTTGCTCTTCTTCATAGACCGTTGATCGTACGGGTTTTACTTCAAAACCTATATTCCACCTCCTCTGGTTGTCCCATCCAAATTCAAACTTTGGTTCGGTAAAATCAATACCGTCAGAATCCACACCTTGTTTTATGGCAAGCTCATAATAAAGTTTTGGGGCACCGCTAAAATGCTCTCTTCCCAGATACTGTCTCCAAACAACACCACCCATATATTTGCGGTAATTGTCCGGCGACCAGTATTCATCACGTCTTTTATCTACATCAAAGCCATACGTCTCCGCAATAAGTTTAAAGATCTTTGGATACAAAAATAATTTGTACCCAACGACCGTATAATACTCTGTGCCATTATTACCATCATTATACCAATACTCGTTGAAATAACTGGAAATATTAATATGGGGTGAAATATCCCACGCAAAACGCCCGCCTGTATAATAACGCCCACGGCTATTCTCTAGGGTGTTGAAATTTTGCAGCACGTCCTCACGG
This sequence comes from Candidatus Brocadia sp., assembly GCA_021646415.1. NCBI lineage: Bacteria > Pseudomonadati > Planctomycetota > Candidatus Brocadiia > Candidatus Brocadiales > Candidatus Brocadiaceae > Candidatus Brocadia > Candidatus Brocadia sp. Next base: position 154,888 of record SOEU01000005.1, on the reverse strand, counting down.
CCACCCAATAAGGTAACATCAAACATATCATAAATTCTATAATTAACGCCCGTCCCAAACTGTCCCGTTTCATGGCGATTCTCGGAGTAGGTCGATAATTCCCCATCCAGGTATGCTGCTATTCCATTCTCAAAATGCTTGTTTACATGTAAGGTGAGATGTTCGGCTGTTGAACCGCCATGTTCCGTAAATTTAAATATCGTATTTCCCAATCCTAACGAAAGGTCCATTGCCTCAGAAAGTCTTGCAGGAGAATAATCCACGTCTGTCCTGAACAGGGTGATTTCAAAATTTCCAAATTCATCACCACTTCCTTTTTGATGGATATACGACTGTTTAAGCCATACAGATTGCTTATGCCTCCATCGTTCCGATTCTTTAGCAAAAGAGGCACGATTGTGTTCTGGTGCATAGGCAAGCAATTTTTGTAAGCATCTTCTGACTTTGAGCTAACATTAAGCTGGGAGTACATCTGACCTAAATCGAAGAGCATTTCAGTGTCTTCAGGATGGCGCCCGACCAGTTTGTTGTAGAAAGAAATTGCAGTCTGTTTTCGTCCTAACCAGTTATTCCTTTTCGCCTGCCATTCCCAATATATTTCAAAATCTTCCGCATAATTCCAGCAAAGATTTTTGTAAGCTTCATTGGCATCCTTTAAACGTAAAGCCCATCCATACACCCTGGCCACTTCACGGCGTCGTTTAAAGTCAGTAGGCTGTTCTCTCAAATAGAAATCATACCACCTTAATGATTCGTCATATTCACGTCTCCAACTATTTACCTGTGCTAACCATCGCAGAATTCTCACATCCTTGGGACTATTCTTTTGAAGTGTCAGGAATTGTTCGCAGGCCAAATCATACTCGTTGTGGGTGGCCAGCAGTCTGGCATATTGATAACGAAGTCCGGGATCACCGGGAAATTGTTCAACTGCCTGACACAGCCAGTCTTTTGCAAACTCATAGTTCTTGCTTTTCCTGCCTCTGTCAAAATATCCGACCTGTTCCACGATTGCTTGAAAAACGGTCATATTTCCTGGCTGATTCGAAAGATATTTTTTCATCATTCCATTGGCAATGTCATAGTCCTCAGATTGAATATTTGCGATTATAGTTAACCCTTTGACAACGATCTTTTCTGAAATATCTTTCGGAAGTAAGGACAACCCGGCATAAAGTGCCTGTTTGTTTCTCCTCAATTTAACCAATGCTTCACAATAACGGACTATTTCTTTTTCTGGCAATTTACGTATTTGAATCTCTTCAAATACTTTGTTCGCTTCCCCTTCTTTACCCAAATTCAAATAACATTCTACCATTCCAAGCCTATATTTTTGGTCTTTGTTTTTTTCATCCAGTTCTTTGTATAAATCTAAAGACTGTAGAAAATTGCCTGCCTTAAATTCGGCCCTTGCATATTGAGCGGTTACCTCTTGATTCCGATGCATGGCCACCTCATCGGCAGCTTTCCAGGCGGAAAGTGGCACGTCATCAAAAAGCTGAGGTCTGACCATTTCTGTTTCCGTTGAATATTCCGATAATAACTTGCCCAAAACCAGAACTGACTCCTCATATTTGTTCAACTGTCTTTTAGCATCATGCAACAAAACCGTAAGAATTGCAGGACATAAATCTTCTTTGTTCGTCTCCGATAATAATTCAATCTCCTTTTCCGCCTCCTTATATAGTCCCATCCGTATATACGAAAGAACACGCAATGTTAAGACTTTTGACTTATCAATCCGTTCTTCGATAGATAGCTTTTGTAAAATCATGGACGATTTTTCAAGGAGTATTTCGTCTTTCTCCAGAGCGTAGTAGCATTCCAGCTCTACTATTTGTGGGCGAAATCCAGCTTTTTTATCTCCTTCCAGTGTATGGAGTATTGATAATGCATCCTCATATCGCCCTGTTAAAGCCAATATCTCGGCTTTTGTAATATCAATAATAGGTTTCGACTCGGGAGAAACGGGAAATTGATTCAGGACTTCAAATCCCTTACCGGGCATTTCTCGGCAGGCATAAATAATTGCTAATTTCACTGCCAGGTGAACTTCAGGAACAGGTTTACTGACCGATACAATTTCTTCGAGGAGATTCGATGCTTCCGTCAGTTTTCTCCGGGAAAGGAATTTGTCAACGATCATCAAAGAAGTAGTGCGCCAGGTATCAGATTTCCTGTGAATTGTTTTCCATACCTCAATTGCCTTTTCGTCTTCACCTAATGATAAATAAGCCCCGACCAGAGTGGAACGAATATCATCGGTAACTTCAATTTTATCCCTTTCCTCACGTATGGTATCAAGGAGCAAAGACCACTTCTTTGCCCATGATAGAACCTTAATATAGTGAGACCGAATGTCACGATTTTCCGGAAACCGGTTAACCAAATCTTGATATTTCTCTATCGCCCTTCCGTAATTTCCTGACCATGCATCAACATCTGCTTCGAGGCGCAGCAATTTCAGATTGCTTTTTTCCTCATACGGAATTTTTTCTAACGTTTCCCTTGCTTCTGCATATTTTTTCAGCTGTACTAAAAGGTTGACTTTTAGAGTTAATACCTCCAAATTTTCTGGATCGTGTAGCAAAGTCTTTTCATACAGTTCAAGGGCTTCTCCAAATCTTCCTAACCTGGCCAAGATACCGGCTAGTTCCTCAGCAATCTTTGAATTGCCTTTATTGGATGATAACGCCTGTTTATAATACTCCACAGCACGGTCGACGTTTCCATTTTTGACCGCATTTCGAGCCGCATTAAGCATAAGTTTTTTTGTAAAACCATTCTTCCTCTCAAGTACATGCCCTATCCTTTGAATTAAAGTATCATAATGGGCTTCTGCTTTACGGTAATGTCCACTCTCCTGCAAAAAATCTGCAAATTCCAGCACAACAACCTCATCGTCAGGATTTTTTCTGAGATAAGCGTCATACCGTTGAATGGCTTTATTGGCCCACCCTGCCTTCGCTGCATTTCGGGCAGCCATTAAAAAGAGTAACGATTCATCCTCTTCCTTCTCAAATGCCTCAAGAGATACGACCAAATGCCAAAAAGTTGTTATTCCAAAGATACAAGCCAATAACGTTCTTTTCATTGCCCTTTACATTCCTTATGAATTGGTGCGTCTCACGCACCAATCAATTTTTTCCCCTGAGAAGCACGACAAAATGTTTTTCCGCTTCCCTGTACCTCTTCTGATTATGAAGCTCAATGGCAAGAGATAACCTCAAGTTTCTATTTTCCGGAACAGTCTTTACAAGCCTGTTTAATACCTTTACAGCTTCTTTCTTCTTTCCTATCCTCATAAGGATCTGAGAGAGATGACAATATAAATCGATTTCATTATGCTTTAGTGCCGACTTCGTCATTTTGTTATATAACATCATGACCTGTAAAATATCAGGAGGTTCATTACCCCCGTACATGTTTTGTATAAGGAGTTCTGTTTTATAAACCAACTGGAAAGAGACCCAGATAATTCCAAAAAAGGCGAGTGGAAAGATCAAAAGAAACCGCTTGTTCCGTATTAGTTTGATCGAGTCCATATAAACGATCTTTTTATTCTTGATGGATTGGTGCGTGGGACGCACCCTACTTAAGCTGAAGTATTCATTCATGGGCAACAGAGGTGGTATTTCTGAGTCGGTCTAAAAGAATGTTTTTCTGAGCGGTCAAAAATTGGGTAAATTCTACGCCAATATTATACGAATACCCAACCTCAATTTCTTTTGTATGCCTTATCCCTCCTTTTGCAGCCAATGTCCCAAATGGCGTAAAGATCTCCATGGTCAGTTTTGTTCCCAATTCGAGTGGAACATAACTGGTAAAAGAGAGTCCGGATATACTAATATCATTTGTAACAGTAGTGAGAGAGATATTTTCATTGTTTCGAACAATAAGAGGAAGAGACATCCTCCTCCGGATATGTTTTCTCGACTGCAGAAGTTCAATAAATTTGACGCCAACGAAATATGAATGTCCCACCATGATTTCTCTTACATGCCTTACCTCTCCTTTAGCAGCTAATGTTCCAAATGGTGTAAAGACCTCCATGATCAGCATCGTCCCCAATTCGAATGGGACATAACTGGTAAAGGAAAGTCCAGTCATGCTTATGTCATTTGTAACGGCAGTTAGAGAAGTATTTCCATTGCTTTGAACGAAAAGAGGGAGTGGCATCTTTCTTCGCACGTGTTTTCTGAACCGCTCTTTACTATAAACTTTGGAAAGCATTTTCAAAAAAAGAGAAGGTTTTTTGCCAAACTTATGTTGAAATCGGGGAAGGATGGTGTTAAAGCAATACAGACTGATTACATCCCTGTCATTTTCGTTTAATTCTTCAATTTTTACACCATGAACAAACATTCTTCCCTGTATAAAATCACTACTGGTCTTGTAAAGGATGATAGCTTTACAGGGCAAAATCGTTTGGTTTAAGTACATGTAAAGAGTAATTTTTTTACCAATTGGCAATGCAGTAAATGTAACAAGGGAGATACCGTCTTCATTAATATCCTTAGTAACTCCAAGACCATTTACGGAACTAGTGCCATTCATAAGGGAATATCGCACAGGTACAGAACCGATAAATCTGAAATTATTGCGCTTCTGGTGCGGCTTGGTTACTTTTTCAATTACAGAAGCGGCTAAAAGCCCATTGGCGATATTCCAGAAGATGGCTGCACTGATACCCATAAAAGCAGCAGACATACCATAATAGAGTTTTAAACCTCCCCACACTGCCCCTGAAAAGCAGAAGAGGCAGATTATCAATTGAGGGATAATATCAGAGATACTGACAGATTCATGGGTACCTTTCCCGGTCACCTTGAAAATTGATTTTAAGCCAAAAAGCCCAAAAAGACTCCTAACGGTTGCCTTAATGACGACAAAAAAATTTGTCGTATTAAAACACTCACAGTATATAATTTTGCCATATCCACGGGTCACAAATTCAAAGCCGAATACGAGTATGCAAAGAAAAAGTACACACCTCCAGATAAAAGCGAAATCAAATGACTGTATGGGATTCATCCCGGTAAAAATTGCAACTGGTGGTATAATAAGGTAAATAAATTTGGGCAATCCAAAAAGCCAGCCAAAGATCGTGGAAAAAAAACAGATTCTTTGTGGAACGGTTAACCCCTTTGTTATAAGGGGATTACACTTAAAAAACATGCTAATGTTTCCCTCCGCCCACCGGAGTTGCTGGACATGATAATTCTTCAGGTCTTTTGCAGCAAGTTCATTTGAAAGTATCTCGTTATGATAAATACCCTTCCAGCCACGTGCATAGAGATGAATGGTCGTGTGGAGGTCTTCAGTAATACTTCCTATGGCAAATCCCCCAATATCTTCCAGGGCTTTTTTTCGGAATATAGCTGCAGTTCCGGCAAAAAAGGTGGAATTCCAATAATCCCTCCCTGGCATAATTAACCGGTAAAAAAGATTCTGCTCATTCCAATATTTTTCCCTTTCCATGTTTACCCTGAACTGAAATGAGTCAACATTATAGTAATTATGGGGGGTTTGGACGAAGGCAAGCTTTTGATCCTGAAAGTAACCCAGGGTCTTATCCAGAAAGTCAGGTTGAGGAACACAATCTGTGTCAAATACGACCACAAAATCACCGTTGGTAAGTTGAAGGGCATTATTTAAATTTCCTGCCTTGGCATGCGTCCTTTCCTTTCTGGTGATATATCCACAGCCCCATTCTGCCGCCTTCTTGGCTAATTCTGGGCGATTTCCATCATCGAGGATATACGTTTTATGAGGATACCTTATATCAACGCAACCAAGTACCGTTTTTTTGATAATGGAAATGTCTTCGTTATATGTAGGAATGTATATGTCTACCGATAAATCGGGAAGCGGGGCAGAAGATTTTCTCTCTACTTTACCCCATAACTGAAAGGCAAAGAGAGATAGAGAAATGAAACCGTGAACATCTGCATAATAAAAAAACAGCGAGAAAACCAAGGCGTCTGGATTGATGGTATAGCGAAACCGGTATACAAGGTAATAAAGATAAACGCCTAAAGTGAATACGATAACAACCTGGTACTTCACTTACCCAGCTTTCATATGCAGCTTGTTCTTTTTTTAAACAAGATTCACAATAAAATGTTTAAAAATTATACATAATTAAGGAAAATTCATACCATCAAAGGGAATGTGAGCAAAAATAAAACCTAAATTCTTTTTGAGTTAAACATTTTTGTGTATCTATACACAATTAAAGACATATTTTTTGATTTATGTATTTAGTAAATATATCTATTTCGCTTCCACTGGTGTTTTGACATTTTAAAGGCCTCGTTTAATTTAATTAAAAGGTATATTGTTTGCATATAAAATGCTTTGTATTATTTATTTTTTGAAAAATTTCCCATAGTGGAGGGGCGAAGCATTTGTTTAAATCGGTATTCCGATTCGCTTGAACGGAAAGAGAGTGTTATTATGGAAAATAGCATTGAAAATACAGAAACTCAATACCTCAGGTCTCAAATAGCCGCTCTGGAGCAGTTACTTGTGGCACACGAAAAAACTGCGCTTGAACAAACCGATAAACTATATGGAGAAATATCAGAGCGCAAGAGAATCGAAGAAGCAAGAAAAGACAATGAACAGTTTCTGCAAACCCTCATGGATTCGATTCCTGCCCCGATATTTTACAAGAACACAGATGGAAAATATATGGGTTGCAATAAGGCATTTGAAGATTTTTTAGGAATGCAGAAGGAAGAAATTATTGGTAAAACAGTATATGAAGTAGCACCTAAAGAACTTGCTGCCTGCTATTATGAAGCGGATTTAGCCTTATTCCGCAATAGGGGTAGTCAGGTTTATGAAGCTCGAGTGAAGCCCAGCAACAGCTCTGTACGTGATGTCGTCTTTCACAAAGCAGTTTTTTATGGTCATGAAAGAGAGATTGCTGGTTTGATTGGTATAATTCTGGACATCACAGACCGCAAGCGTGTGGAGGAATCACTAAGAAAAAGCGAAGCAAGCCTCGCCAATGCTCAACGAATTGCCCATTTAGGGAATTGGGAATGGAATATCGTAACAAATGAATTGCGATGGTCTGATGAAGTATGTCGTATATTTGGTCTCGCTCCACTGGAATTTGGCGCTACATATGAGGCGTTTCTGAACTCAGTTCACCCTGACGATCGGGAATTTGTGAAAGAATCTGTCAATAAGGCCTTGTACGAAAAAATACCCTACAGCATTAACCACCGCATCATTTTACCTGACGGCTCGGAACGCATTGTCCATGAACAAGCTGAAGTCATTTTTGGCGATACGGGGGAACCAATCCAGATGAACGGAATCGTTCAGGATATTACTGAGCTTAAGCGGACGGAGGAAGCCCTCATGCGCAGAATAGATACTGAAAAAGCCGTAGCGGGTATTTCTGCCAGGTTAGTTAAGTTTACAGACTTTAATAAAGCTATTGATGTCTCATTGGCTGATATCGGCAGGTTAAGCGGTGCCTGTAGAGTCTGCCTGTTTCAGTTCTGTGATAACGGTAGCATAATGGATAACACCCATGAATGGTGCGACGAGGGTGTTATACCTGAAATTAAGAATCTGCAGACTGCAATGTTTCCCTGGTGGATGAAAAACCTGCACGCCGATAATGTAATTTATATCACCGATGTTTCTAAAATGCCTCTAGAAGCTAGTATTGAAAAAGAGTTCCTGGAGAGGCAGGGTATTAAATCACTACTGGCTTTTCCATTGTATATTGAGGAGAAATTGTTAGGATTTATCCGTTTGGATAATCTCACAACTATTGCTGCATGGCAAGAAGAAGACGTTTCTCTGGTCCGCATCACATCAGAAATAATAGGAAATGCAATTGCACGGAAACAAACGGAGGCTCTTATTAATTACCTGGCCTACTACGATACGCTTACGAACCTGCCTAATCGAAATCTATTGCAAGACCGTCTGCAAATAGCGATGACCCAGGCAAAGCGTACCGGTTGTATTGTGGCTATTATGGTCCTTGATCTTGATGGTTTTAAAACCATCAATGACTCGCTTGGACACCCCGTGGGCGATTTGCTGCTTAAGGCTGTTGCTGAGCGACTAACACGGTGTATACGCAAAGGTGATACTATCGCACGCTTGGGGGGAGATGAATTTATGGTTATCCTTCACGATCTGGATCATGCGCTCAATGCAGCTACGGTAGCAAACAAAATTATTCATGCATTACAGCAACCTTTTTTTCTTAATGAGCACAAACTCCATACCACCGCGAGTATAGGCATTAGCATTTATCCACTGGATTCTGATAACAAAGATAGTCTCATCAAACAGGCTGATATTGCGATGTACCTATCCAAGGAACATGGCAAAGATACCTTCCGATTCTATAATGCTAATATGAATACCTGTATTTAAAAACAAACAGGATTCGTTGGCGACTTACTGGCATGCTTGTAGTTTACCAACCATTTCCACTATTCCCAAAACCTTCCGTAAATTAAAAGTACGTCGTTTTCTCAACCACACAATATGATACTTGTATTCCCTCATGGGATGTGCTAAACTTTTTCCACTTCCGGCTCCTTTTTTACGGATTGACCACTGAAACAACCCAAGTAGACATCCTATGAAAGGAGCTTTTCTTTTTTACATAATTTCAGGAGTTATTTACGGATGGTGGAATATGATGTTGTAATCATAGGGGCAGGCCCTTCAGGTGCAGCCACAGCCAGAGGGCTAGTAAACGAAGGGCTAAAAGTCCTCGTGCTAGAAAAAAAGAAACTCCCCCGATATAAGATGTGTTCCGGTATTATCTTTAAAAAATCGCAGGATATCACAGAAAAATATTTCGGCAAAATTCCGAAGTCCGCATATGTTACCCCAAATATTTTAAAGGGGGTAAGATTCTGGTCTGATGAGATACATTATACCGATTGGCCGTTCAGCAAGGACGGCAGCGGTGCACCCAATGTATGGCGTTCTGGGTATGATGATTGGCTTATCAAAAGCTCAGGGGCAGAAGTCCGGGATTGCTGTAGCCTGATAGGGTTTCAGGATTCAGGGAAACACGTAATAGTGGAATGTTCTAATATATCCAATAGCAAAACGAACGTTATTACGTGCCGATACTTAATAAGTGCCGAAGGCAGCAGGTCGATAATCCGGGCAGGGCTTGACCCTGAGTTTGAAAAAGGTTTAAAATGGTTTGTTGCATATCAGAATTACTATGAAGGCAATTCCGATTTAGACCCCTGTTTCTATAACGGTTTCCTGGATTCACAATATGGCGATGTGTATTCATGGTTTAATGTAAAGAATGACTTGCAAATCTTTGGAACCGCTGTAAGAAATGGTGTGAAGATAAATCCTTACCTGAATAAATATACGGAGATGCTCAAAAAAAGATTTGGCCTGAAACTCAGAAACCTGGTAAGGAGAGTTGGCTGCCTGGGCAATGACATGTGCACAACAGGAAGATTTTACTTGGGCAGGGGAAACATACTTCTGGTTGGGGAAGCAGCAGGATTTCTGAATGCCTTCGGTGAAGGCATCTCATGTGCATTATCAACGGGACTTTTTGCAGCAGAAGCAATAAGTAAGAGCATAAAATCAGGAGATGATGCACTTGCGACGTATGCAGAATTAACAAAAATGGAAAGAAGGCAAACTACAATATCGTGGAAATTAGGAGCGAAAATAGCCGGGAGAAACCTCATGCCGTTATGAGGGTATTCACTGGCGTGCTACGGAAAAACATGAAATAATTCGAATTTAGACCACTGTGATATGCCCTTATTTACCACAACCTATTCATTTTTCTGTTTTATTGGTTGTATTTCTTCAACATCTAATTGAAAACCTTTAGCAAATGCTCCATTGAAATAGAGTTTAAAATAATATTTTCCTGATTTCGGAATAAGCAGATTTACGGCCCTTATCCCTATGTCCGGATGATGCAACCGGGAAAGAATCGACAGGGTTATTCCTTCAAAAACAGCGAATATACGGTCGTTATCGTCACAAAATTCAACGCGAATATCGTAATCTCCTTCCGCATCTGCAAGACGGATGTAAAGGGCTAAACAGGGATGTATATATGGAAAGTTTGCAGCTCGAATTTTATCGAATATCCCTATTGCACTCCATTTGTTTGTCCCCTTTTCCTGAATAACCATGTCTGCAATAAGGAACGATATGATTTCTGGTTTTACAGGTAACATACCCGGCTCCTTCTCTATAAGTCGTTAAAAGTATTACTTTGTTAAAAAATACGTGATTAAAAAAATTTTTAGGTCATAAGTCGAGCAGAAATATCTTCACCCTGTTAGATAAGACATATTGTTTGTTTACAAAAAGTAAGCACAAACAATATCTAACAGGACGAATGTACCATCCGGGAAAGAAAACACACTGTTTCGTAAAACCTGATGAACTCGTTGCCCTCATTAAAAAGCATTTCCGGGATAAAGTCAAATATCTGAAATATCAATCCCCTGATGATGGTTTCTGAATAAGGGTATCTCCTTATGAAATGTTTATTTAGCGGGAAAATAAAAAACACATTTAATAAGATTCCCCTTGGGATACCTGTAGAAAATAGTAATAGTTCACCTCAGGGAACACGAGGATGCAGAGAAAATAAGGTGAAATATAAAAAATATGTAAAAATCTGTTTTTTGTGGTAATATATCAGCGTGCATTGAGTATAATTTTTGTAACGGTTCATACTTCCTTTTAGCAGTATAAAAAGGAAGTGGTGAACTATCATAATTTATAAGGGAAAAATACTATGGGCTTTCCAAAACAGCGGCTGCGCCGATTACGCCAGAATGAAAATATCAGAAGGTTGGTTCGAGAAACACATCTTTCAGTGGATGACCTGATCATGCCACTCTTTATCCGACCAGGGAAAGGTGTGAAGCAACCGATACCATCCATGCCGGGAAATTATCAGATGTCTGTTGACAAGATTACTGAAGAGGTAAAGGAATTAGAAGGGATGGGGATCCCTGGCGTAATTCTCTTTGGGATTCCCGAGAAAAAGGACGAGATGGGTTCCGGCGCCTATGCTGATGAAGGTATAATTCAACAGGCCATCATCGCCATTAAAAAAGCAGCAAAAAACATTCTCGTAATCACAGACGTTTGCATGTGTGAGTATACCGATCACGGACATTGTGGGTTTGTAAGAAGAGACGACAAGACGGGTCATTTTGAAGTGGATAACGACATGACCCTGGAACTCCTGGCAAAAGAGGCCGTTTCTCATGCAAGGGCGGGTGCAGATGTCATAGCGCCGAGTGATATGATGGATGGTCGCGTCGGGGCAATCCGGGATGCGCTTGATGAGGAGGAATTTAATCATATCCCCATTATGGCTTACTCCGCCAAATATGCTTCGGGGTTTTACGGTCCCTTCAGGGAGGCCGCTGAGTCCACGCCAGAATTTGGAGATCGCTCTTCTTACCAGATGGACCCCCACAATGCAGTAGAGGCGTTACGTGAGGTATCGCTGGATATTGAAGAGGGTGCCGATATCGTGATGGTAAAACCGGCATTGGCCTATCTCGATATTATCCGAATAATAAAAGACACATTTGATTATCCTGTTGCAGCCTATAATGTGAGTGGTGAATTTTCTGTCGTGAAGGCTGCGGCAGAAAAGGGTTGGATTGATGAAAAGCGTGTTGCCCTGGAAATTTTGACCGGAATCAAACGTGCCGGTGCCGACATGATCCTCACTTATTGGGCAAAGGATGTCGCACGATGGCTAAAAAAATAAGGATCACTTTACCGGGAGGCTTTCTAGGACATCAAACAAAAAGCCCCAATATCCTTTCCGATATTGGGGCTTTCATGTCGTAATTATAACGATAATTTAAACGGCTACTCCATATTTCTATACACCATAACTACTGCAACTGATTATTCTTTAAAATATAAGAGTGTGCTTTTTAATAAACTTATAATTTAACGACTTTTGTGGCTTTGTAGCCCTTCTGGTCCTTTATGACCTCGAACTCGACTTTGTCTCCCTCTGCAAGGGTCCTAAAACCCTCAGTTTGGATTGATGTTTGATGTACAAACACATCCTGACCGTTATCCTGGGAAATAAAACCAAATCCCTTCTTGTCATTGAACCACTTCACTGTTCCATTTGCCATTCTTAAATCACCCCCTCTCACATTTTAAAAACCTTTAAAAACAAAAAAGGCTACGAGGTTATAAACCTTGCAGCCTTAATATAACACCAATATTATCGTATGACTTTATAATACAACCAAACATTATAAAACAAATACTACCAAAGAGTATGCATAAATGCAAAGAAAAATTAAAATAAATTTTCCATCTTGAATTTAAAATATTTTGTTATTACTATAATTCAAATCTTGTGGATATAAATTGCTGGATTTACTGTCCGTTCTTTTTGGAGAACAGACCTCTGTCAGTCCAGGCGGGAGACTTGCTTACCGATGCGCCGATCTCACATAATTACCCTGTTAACAGACTTTGGCAATCAGGACGCATACGTAGGTATCATGAAAGGAGTGATAGCGGGCATAAATCCTTCAGCAAATATTATCGACATCTGCCATACTATTCCTCCACATGACATATTGAATGGTGCTTACCTTCTCTCTACATCGTATCAATATTTTCCTAAAGGAACTATCCATGTAGCAGTTGTCGACCCTGGCGTTGGAAGCCGGAGAGATATTATCTGTGTGTGCATACGGAACTATATCTTTCTTGTACCCAACAACGGTATTCTCAGCTTCATTGTTCCAGGAGAGAAACCAAAAAACATCATCCGTGTAACAAATACTAAATTTTTCTTACCATCGCTCAGCAATACCTTTCACGGTCGGGACGTCTTTGCACCCGTTGCAGCACATCTGTCGTTGGGCATAAAACCGCAACAATTAGGTTCCAAAATCAACCAGTTGGAACACTTGAATATACCCGGTCCTGAATGTAAAAAGACAGGACAATTGGAGGGTCGGATCATCTACATCGACCGATTTGGAAACCTTATTACCAATATTACGCAATCGCATATTGAGCAACACATCATCAACCAATCCAAGCCCACAACACGCAGAGACAAGACCACCTCTCCTATTCTCTACATCCGCAAGGCGGGAATGAAAGGGAAGTATGCCAAACGAGCTTCTATTTTCCATCTTTCGTGTGGAGAAAAAGGGATAGTTCGGAAATATGTCATGGAGACGACCCTTAGAAAAAAGAAAATCATGGGGTTGCGTAAGACTTACATGGATGTAAAGCCAGGAGAACCACTCGTCCTCTTTGGAAGTGCAGGTTTTTTAGAAATCTCTGTCAATCAGGGAAACGCCCAAAAATATTTTAAGGTGGACAGAGGTAACAAAATAATGGTCGAAATGGGGCCATACTGATACGAATCGCTGCTTTTCAATTTATGGTATCGGGATTTCGACTATACACCTGCTTAAAAAAACAACTTTCCTTAAGTAGATCATGTTTTCCCACAAAGCGCATTGAAAAAAATACGTATCAAAAATCCTCGAGCGGGAATGCTCGGCATAATGAAATACAAGGAAGCCGATCGAAATCAACTTGCGAATTGTATGTTGCTAACAAAAGCGGAAAATGGTTTTGGGGGAAAATCAGATACTCTTCAAGAACAATGGTTTGCTAACAAAAACGATGAATATCTTGATAAACATCTCGTGCCAAAAGAACGTTATCTTTGGGAAAATTTGACTCTGTATAAAAAAACCAGTTAGGGTAGGCACTGCCTACCAAAAATTGAGAAATCGGGGTGGATTTTGCATTACGAATTGGATCAAGATAGATTGATTATGGCGTGCATTGTCCGACCTGCCCGGTTCTGATGCTCTCGAAAAATGCAGCTTTTGGATGCTGCAATAATAATCTATAGACGGTGTTCAGTGATTTCTAACAATCTCAATCGCTACACCCATTTCCATATTACCCGCTATATAAGAAACCGTGCCGGTATGATCAGGACAGTAACAGTATCCCCCCGGGATGGGCCATTCGATACACGGGCACCGAGGGTCAACCCTTGGGTCGAAGTTGATATAACACCATGTCGGTTTTGTTGTGGCACCCAGACCCACACCATGCACGACTTGCTGAAAGCTATTTTCTATACTATTGCTTCTTCCCCCATTATATAAGGATTCTGTAACTAAATAGATAACCACAACAAGTACCAAACTAAGAAGAATACTAAAAAAAATAAACGATTTTTTACTCATTATTTTAACTACAAAATGTATCCAGAGAATTATCAAAAGACGTGGGTGAAAACAGCGGTTTGCCCCTGCATTTTACTTCTCTCCGTGAATTCTGTCCAGAATATCACGCAGGGACATGATGGACTTTTCTGCTGCTTCCAGCCGTTCCTGCAGATCCAGAATTGCCTCTTCCGTAACAAAGGCACTGCTGCCATAGCCCATGGTGCTCACGGCACGGAGGATATCCAGGGTACTCACAACTCCAATAACCTGCTCCTTATCCTGTATAATGACCCTATGAATTTTTTTGTCATACATGATCTTTGCAAGGCGGTCTATCGTATCATCCGTCTGTGCAGTAATGACACGCGGTGTCATGATGTCTTTTACGGAGGTTTTTCCAAAAGTTTTTGTCTTTAATAGCTTATCCAGTTCTTTTTTCAATTTTCCATTGGTGTCGCTATAAAACGATTTTTTCGTAATATCTCTTCGCTTCTTGCTTGTTTTTTCGTCATATTCAACAATATCTGTCTTTGAAACAACCCCGACCAGTTTTCCCTTTTTATCAACAACGGGTGCCCCGTTTATATGGTTTTTGACAAGTATTTTTATAAGATCATTGATTGGGGTTTCCGTATGGACACAAACCACCTTTTCTGTCATTAAATCTTTCGCCACGAATTTATAAGTAGCCACAACCGCTCCTCCCATACGCAGGAAAAATGTCTGAAATCAGTACCTATTTTGGGTTAATTCCTACCACGTATACATTGTCTTTCTTGTTCCTCCATATTCCCAGTAAGAAAAAACATACAGTTCTCATTTTATTGAACTTTATTACCCTCTTTTTTACACAACTTTTGTAATAGTATATAGGCATTTTTCAACGATTTCATGTCATCGGGATGCCGGGAGAGATATTCATTCAGATATCGAAATGCCTCTTCGTAATTCTTCTTTGCAATGTAATTATCCAAAAGCAAAATTACAGGACGGTTATCATGAGGATTGCACATCAACGCCTGCTGGCAGTGTTTCCACGATTCTTCATATTTCATATCATGATTTGCATTCCGGGCCTTATATAAAAATATCTCGGCAATCAGTTCTTCATCCTTCATGATCTTTTTTTGAGGATTGTACTTGTCCATTTTCTTTACAATACCATCACTATGGGTATGTTCAAAATAATGTGTTCGTCCATTGGACACCAGCATATTATAAATATGTCCTGGAACAAAGATGTTTTTTATATCGATACCAAAGCGCCGGCATATTATGGTAAACCGTATTGCATAGGAGAGGCAGTTCCCCACCTTGAGATTGAGGGTGTCTCTGATATCATAGCAATCATTATATACCCCTTCATTAGCGTTTTTTTGCAGCCAATCGAATATTTTCTCTGTCTTTGTTATTGGATCGCTGGTTTTGCCGACATCTGTTTCATGGCTAATTCGGAAGATAAGGAGGTCGATTTTTGCCAGATAAGTCCGCATCTTTTTATCGGTATCGACACCCGATGCAATAAGACATGCCTGTTCAAATGACATGTCTAATTGTCCGTCTCCTGCATCGTCTAATAATGATCTTTCTAAGGAATAGGTATCTCTTTTAATAACAGATTCTGTGTGTAGTGAGGTATGGCAACCCACAAGGAGCAAAAAAACAATGATGCAAAATTCTTTGATCGATAGAAAATAGTTCATGGATACCTTCATCTGGAAAAACTGGAACCAAACAGATTATCATGAAAAACTGGTGCTTCCCATGAATTCTGAACAAACACAATGAAATTTTTTTGCAAAAAATACCACATTATTTTTGCTAAGCGCCTAGCCTGGCCTTAATTTCAGCAAGCAGCCTTTCCTTCGTAAATGGTTTTTCCAGGAAGACCAACCCGGAATCTATTTCGAAAATTGTCTTATACGACCGAGGCGAAAAACTGCTTGCAATAATGACAGGAATGTTTGCGTACAGAGGATTCGATTTCAATTGTTTCAGGAAGGTATCGCCTGTTATTTGATCCAATAACAAATCCAGGATAATAAGGTCTGGCTTATTTTCATGTATTTTTTCAAGCGCATCTTTTCCGTCGATGGCGCGAAGGACGATATAATCAGTACCTTCTAACATCATCGTATAAAAAAAGAAAAACTCATCTTCATCTTCTATTATGAGTATTTTTTTGCCCAAGCCCAACTCCTTTTTTATTCATGATACATTTCATATTCATGAAGCGTATTGCTGTGCTATCGGTAAGGTAAATTTAAAGGTTGCACCTTTACCCGTACCGTCACTTTCTACCAAGAGATTCCCTTTGTGTGCCTCTACGATATTTTTGCATATTGCAAGGCCGACCCCTGCGCCATCTGTTCTTGGACGTTCTTGAAAAAACCTTTCAAATAATTTCCCAAACTGGTCTTTTGGTAAACCAATGCCAACACCTGTATCTTTTACGGCAAATTCTATAAAGGAATCCTTTTGTTCTAAAAAAACATGAATTTCTCCTTTTTCTGTGTATTTTATTGCATTATCTATAAGATTGGTAACTACACGCAGAATCTCATCTTTGTCGCCAATTACCGGAGGTAATCCCTGGCTCACGTGATTTATCAAAGCCAATCCTTTTTTTCCGGTCAACAGTCTCATACCGGCAGTTATTTGTAAAACCAATTCGTCCATCTGGATGGATTCTTTCTTAAACACTAACCTACCCGATTCCAAAACAGAGAGATCAAGGATACTCCCGATTGTCTTACGCAACCGCTGCAAACTATTATTTATTATCTTGCCAAATTTTTCTTCCTTTGAGCGGTCAATATGTTCTTTTTTGACTTCCATGGACCAGAGATCAATTGCCATCTGTACTTGTGCAACGGGCGATTTCAATTCATGAGACACATCCCGGATCATCTTATCCTTCATCTGATCAAGCGTCAATAATTCCTTATATGCCTTCTCCAGATTGCTACTTTGTTTTTCCAATTCTTGATTCATACGGGTCAAGTCCCTTGTCCTTTCCTCCACGGTCCTTTCCAGGTTGGCTGTGTATTCCTTAAGTATTTGTGTTTTTTCTTCTAAAAAACTAGCCATCTTGTTGAAAGAATTTGAGAGTTCTCCAATTTCATCGTTGGAGGTAATTTTCACCCGCTTGCTGTAATCACCTTCTGAAATACTTTTTGTTATCTCGGTAAGGTACAAAATGGGATCTGATATCTTTTTCCCAAAGAAGAATGCAAAGGAGATGACAGCAAGTGTTATCAGTATTATGATCGGAGTAACAATAGTATGTAGTCTTTCTACCGGGCCGTATCCTTCATTTACATCAATTTCTGCAATAATACCCCAGTCCAGTTCTGGTATCCATTGCCAAAAGCCCAGCACCTTTGTTTCCCGATAGTCTGTATAGCCATCTGCATCATGACCTTTTTTACCTTTTATACACTCTTCAGCACTCCGTGTGAGTTCTTTTGTCCCTGGGTTTAACACCTGAAGTTCAAGTGTTGTTCTTTGCTGGACAAATCCTGCATCCTTAAGGTATTTTAAATACTTGGATTCAGAAATCATATAGCCGTCTTTATTTATCAAATACGTCTCCCCCGTTTCCCCCAGGCGAACACTCCGCATTAATTTACTGATCTCCATCACATCTACCCTGAGACATACCGCACCGATGACTTTGTGTTCATAAACCACCGGGGTGGAAATATAAAGGGTTGGCAAACCGTGCTCTAGCTTTCCATATTCATTTTCCAAGGGAATTACTGAAGGCATAATTGGTGAAACAAACGTAACACCGCTTATTGCCATTTGGAAAAACTCGAATCCAGCCAGATTGGTAATCACCTTTCCCGTTGAGGTGGTTATTTTTAAATCCCCAAACCGGTCACAGATGAAGATTTCCTTATACCCGTAAGCCTCCCGAAGGGTATTTAAATGGTGCAACAGTCTATAAAAATTTTCACTCCCCTCGGATTTATAAATTACACCAGGTACATTTGGATTTTCAGCAACGATCCGGGCATCGGCCTTCCTTTCCTTTATCCATCGTACAATAAGTTCTGCCTGCTTGTGCCCAACCCCCTCGAGGTTCTGTATTAATGCATCCTGCAAGGCCTTTTTTTCCGTAGGATAAATAAACACCCTCATGATAAATATAGGGAACACAGAAAGGAGGATTGAAGAGATGATAATCTTCGTTTTTATGGATTTATACGAGGGGATGTGAAATTTACTTAAAATATTGGGGAAGAAATTTTTTCGGCTTAGGTATTTTTGCAGGAACTGTTTTATAAAGGTATTCATGAATAGACTTACAGATTCCAGAAACCTCTTGTGCTATTTGAACCTATTTCTTACAAAAGAAGGGATGTTTTCCATGTATTGATCAATAAGTTCACAGGTAATTTCGGTAACACCCTTCTGAATAGCAAAATCCTCAATTGATTTCTTTGCCCTGCCACGAACAAATATCGGCGCCTTTTCCAGGCGTTGCTTTGCCTCCTCCGCCCATACCGTTGTTACTGGGGTTTCTTTTTTTCCCGTCTTCCCTGCTGTCTTAAGATATGCCTGAAATTTGGTAATAATACCGTCATTCTTGTTTATTCGTTCACCAAGAAATGCCTTAATGTTATCAATGACCTCTTTTTTCCGTGCATTCTTTAGCTTCTCTTTGGCCTTGTCCCATGCATCCATACTGAGTTCATCAAATCCAATATTCCTGATGCGTTTTGATGCGAGCTGCATGGATTCATCCCGTATTTCCGAAAGAAATTTTGAAGTAATTTCCTTATAACCATGCTGTCGTGCCTTTTTTTGCATGAGCTTGTAAATGCCCGGTCGAACAAAGTCCGGCGCATTTGCCACCCGTTTCCAGGCCTCTTCAGTCCAGGGAATTTCTTCATTTTGCAATGGCTCGCCCCCGTTCTTACCCATCGAAGGGGAAGGGGGTTGCGTTCTTTCGTCGCTTTTCATGGGAAATGCCGTCTTCCTATTCGACATCATTTCTTCACGTGCTGCTCTCATTACGTCTACCGTTACTTCCGGATACCGCTTGTTTACTGCAAAACGTTCCACACCTTTAATAACCATGCCTCGCCCAAAAGAAGGGATCTGTTTCAGAATATTCCGTGCGTCAATACTCCATGGCATGGTAAAATTCTCTTCGATACCAAAGGTTTCGGATGTTGCCAATTGGATGACCTTGCTTCCATATTTTCCGGGAACATAGTCGCACCATGCATCCTCGTCCATCTGATTTCCCGCGGCCGCCAATGCCCGTGCACGGCATCCCTTGCAGATATATTGAAATTCACACATACCGCATCTGCCATGGAGATTGGCATTACGCAAGGTTTGAAAATCAGCGGTGTGTTTCCAGATTTCTCCAAAGCTTTTTTCTCTCACATTCCCGGAAATATTCGGCATGTAAGGACACGGTGTAACATTTCCTTCGGGTGTAACCCTGCAATAGTGAGTGCCGGCCGGGCAGCCACCTGCATAGGTTCGAATGAGCGGAGAGGATGCATCGTGTTCATACACAATCCTTCGATAGTGCGGTGCACACTTTGCGCCCACCATCATCTTCCCCTGATATTTCTTTTGGATCTCATACAGTTGGTGCAATGCCTGATCGTACTGCTGAGGTGTAATATCCGTCAGTTCTTGTCCCTTCCCGGTACACACTAAAAAGAACAAATTAAAGACCTTGGCTCCCAGATTGTAAGAAAACTCAATAATATCAGGGATTTCATGGAAGTTTTCCCTGGTAACCGTGGTTTGTATTTGAAATTCGATACCTTGTCTGCGACATGCCTCAATTCCATTCAGGGTGTCGTCCCATGCACCGGGAATTCCCCTGAAATTATCGTGTCTTTCAGGTACGATGGAGTCAAGGCTGATACCAACCCCTGTAACACCGCTTTCTTTGAGTTTCTTAGCAACATCGTCATCAATCAGGTTGCCATTTGTTCCCAGGACTACCATCATCCCTTTTCGAGAGGCGTAGGAAGCCAGGTCATAAATATCCTTTCTCAACAGAGGCTCACCACCGGTAAGGATCAGCAACTGATTGGGATTAAGCTCAGCCATTTGGTCTATGAGCCGAAATCCCTCTTGGGTGCTCAATTCGCTGGCAGATTGCCTCGTTAATGCGTTTGTATCAAGATAACAGTGGCTGCAGCGCAGGTTGCATCGATAGGTCGTGTTCCAGGAGATGGCGTAGGGTTTGTAATTCATAAATTCCTCAAGGTTTTTTTACTAAAAATGATATAGGATTACGATGAAAAAAACAACAAATTTTATCCATATTTAAAATTTAAAATCGAAATTATAATCACAGTTAAAATTATTTTTATCATAACAAGCACCTTGACATTCAGGTTTTCAATCCATATTATATCAATATAATTTGATATATATTCATGAATGCTTTTAAAACTCAAAAATTTGCCAAATTACTAAAAGCGCTGAGCAGTGACATCCGTCTCAATATTATTTCCTATCTTGCATCCGGAGAGAAATGCGTGTGTCATATTTATGAATATTTCAAACTCTCGCAAAATCTTGTTTCTCACCACCTGGGAATTTTAAGGGAAAGCGGTCTCATTAAAGACCGGAAGGACGGTAAATGGGTCTACTATTCACTCAAAGAAGAAAATATAGAAAAAGTGACACATTTTTTACAAGAGATTGTACAGAAAAAGAAAGAAGAAAGATGTTAACATATTTCATGTGTTTGCTATATAAAAATATTTTTCAACTGCTCGTTCCCAAACTCCTGTTTGGGAGTGTAATGGGTGAGAAACTCAGTTTCTCTGCAATTGTGTTCCCAAACAAGAGTTTGGGAACAAGTAGTAGTAACTTATTAAAGGAAATTTTTCAAACAGCTAAAATGTTGCAATGATATTTAATTATGGATTCAAGGCCAATTTATTTGTTTGTATGCGTAGAGAATGCCTGCCGCAGTCAGATGGCAGAAGGTATTTTTAATACACTGACTGATAAAGCTGTTGCGCGGAGTGCAGGAACGGAGATTGCTAAAGAAATAAACCCTGTGGCAATCGAGGTTATGAAAGAAAGAGGCATTGATATTTCTCAACAAAAGCCAAAAGTGCTTGATAAAAAAATGATCGTTAATGCCACAAAATTTATCACCATGGGATGTACGAAAAACTATCCTCTTACCCCGAAAGAGAAAACCATTGATTGGAATATTCCTGATCCCAAAGCCAAGAATAAGCAATATTTCGTTACGGTCAGAGATTTAATTGAAAGACACATTGTTGAGCTACTCAAACAAGATAAACTTTAAATTAGCTTTTTTTGAGAAATACTTAACGTTCTGGGTTTTGCTTTGTATCGGGGCAGGCATTGTTCTGGGAAAGGCAGCGCCCGACGTTGCAGTCAAGTTAGATTCCCTTGCAGTATATGAAGTTTCTATTCCTATTGCGGTCTGTCTTTTTTTTATGATGTACCCTATCATGGTGAAGATAGACTTTGCGGAAGTTATAAAAGCAGGAAAGACTCCTAAGCCAGTTTTTTTGACTTTATTTATTAATTGGTGTATTAAACCGTTTACGATGTATGTAATCGCGACATTTTTTTTGGGGCATCTGTTTAAAGATTTTTTACCCGGCACAGAAATTATTAAAGACGGAAGCACTGTGGGGCTTTATCGTTCATATATATCAGGCGCTATACTCTTAGGAATCGCACCCTGTACAGCGATGGTTTTAATGTGGGGATATTTAGCAAGGGGCAACGACGGGCTAACCCTGGTGATGGTGGCCATAAACTCTTTGACCATGCTGGTTTTGTATGCCCCGTTGGGTGGTTTCTTATTAAAAGTAAACAAGATGCCTATTCCCTGGGAAACAATAGCGCTCTCTGTTTTAATTTACGTTGCCCTTCCCCTGGTAGCGGGGTATTTTTCCCGGAGATGGATTATTAAAACCAAGGGGTTGGTGTGGTTCCAGAAAAAATTCCTGCACTTCTTAACGCCGGTATCCATAACAGCACTTCTGGCCACACTGGTTCTTTTGTTTTCATTCAAGGGCGATGTGATTATTACTCAACAACAAGCGATTCTTTTTATAGCGATCCCCCTTTTTATTCAAACCTGTTTTATCTTTGCAATAAGTTATGCATTAGCAAGATTTCTGGGGTTAGGTTACAGGGATGCGGCGCCCACTGCGATGATCGGGGCAAGCAATCATTTTGAGGTGGCTATTGCCACCTCAACGATGCTTTTTGGCCTGTCATCAGGGGCCTCTCTGGCTACTGTTGTGGGAGTACTAATTGAGGTTCCTGTGATGCTCATGTTAGTTAAGATATGTCTCAAAACACAAAATTGGTTTAAATAAAAGGATGGAAAATTATGTATTCAAAAATTTAAAGAGATCTTTATTGGTAGTACTTCCAATAACGTTGCGAAGTATGCCAAAATGTTGGTGTTGTTTGTAACTCTAAAAAAATCGACTTTGCCGAAGTGGTAAATGCTGACGAACCTCCGAAAAATCTCATAATTTATTAAGCGGAGACAAGCGAGATTATGAAAAACGTATCATTCAGCCTTATCATGCCTATGGCGTGGAGGTTTATTTTATACTCTTTTTGGTGTATAGCAGTTCTGTTTTCACAGCCATTGAT
This sequence comes from Candidatus Brocadia sp., assembly GCA_021646415.1. Classification (NCBI taxonomy): domain Bacteria; kingdom Pseudomonadati; phylum Planctomycetota; class Candidatus Brocadiia; order Candidatus Brocadiales; family Candidatus Brocadiaceae; genus Candidatus Brocadia; species Candidatus Brocadia sp. Next base: position 131,993 of record SOEU01000005.1, on the reverse strand, counting down.
TGCCAGTAGCGCATCGCCTGGATTAGTAAGCCCACAAATTTCAGCTGGATGGTATCATACCGTTGCCGTGAAGTCAGATGGCACAGTCTGGGCCTGGGGGTGTAATGATCATGGTCAATTGGGAGATGGTACTGATACGGATAGAAATACCCCTGTGCAGGTTAAGGATATTAACCTGGGTCTAACCATTACAAAGACATCGTCTTTTGGTGGATGTGAGCTCATGTCGATAATGATATATGGGAACGTGCTAAACTTAGAACAAGGAGTGAATTACAATATCAAGGTAACAAAGAAATGAAGAATAGGTAAAATGTTATCTATCAGACACGCATTTTTAACTTCCGAAAGTCAATTGCTAAACCTTGGTAAATTATTCTGATGATTGTTAATGTCTACACCCTTATCATGTTGTTTATTGCCTTTTTGTCTCTCTTCTTAGGCGGATTTTTATTTTACACAGCCTTAAAGACGTATCTTCGTTTTGAACCTAGGATACCGTCAGAGACGAAAGGCAAATTTGAACAGAAGGGTTATCTGATATTTCTCCTGGCGTGTGTGATTCTATCCGTAAGGATGCTTGCCTGGCCGTGGTTTTACTTCATGCTCCAGAGCTTTGTGTCTGAGGTACCCGGTGCGATGTGTATGTTCGGGGTTACCCAGATTTTACCCTCCACGGTCACCTTTTTACAAATCATTAAACCTATTTCCTTTTTTGTCATGGGTGGCTGGTTGCTGTGTTATTACATTGACAAATCTATCCCCACGACACCTCTGGTCAGGAAGAATTTATTCCTTCTGCTCATCGTCTGTAGCATACTCCTGGCCGATAGTATTGCGGATATTTATTATGTGCTCCGTATGAAGCCATTGATGTCCGTCTCCTGCTGTGCCACCTTCTTTGATGTGCCACTAAGACCTTCTGCAATGATCCCCCAGGCCATCTTTGGAAGGCACTTTCAAAAGATTTTATTTATTGTATATTATCTGACAAATATAATCCTTATTGCTTTGTTATGGATACCTCTTTCAAAAAAATGGCTTTCATTAGCACCATTATACAGGAAAATTATCCTTTACGGTCAGGCTGTAATAGGGGTTATCAATATCCCTGTTGTGATCTATGCGTTTATTGAAAACATTGCCCCAAGGCTTATGCAACTGCCCTATCATCATTGTATTTACTGTTTTATGGGGAATGGCCTGGTACCTGACGCACCCATTATGCTGGGGCTGTTTGTCATTGGTACCTTTGCTATTGGCTGGATGGGCATCCTGCGTCTTTTTTGCATGGTTACAGAAACGAAAATTGTAACAGAGAGGCTTTTAATGAAGGTAAATAGTTTATCTGCCTTTTGCCTGCTTGCCTCCATTGCGATGGTGACAATACATTTGATACTTACATGACAAAAAAATTCTGGATCGGACTTATCATTATTTTGATCGTTGCGCTCGCAGGGGTATCTTATCAAAAATTCTTGAAAAGCCCGCGTTGTGTCTATGATGGATCTGCGATTCCGCTTATCTATGAGGTTGATATAGTCCTTAAGGACCACTCAGTAAAGAAATTTTGCTCTATCTATTGCGCAGTGCAGTGGTTCCAAAACAACGCCCAATGGGTTGATCATGTTATAGTCACTGATGAAATCAGGGGCAATAAGATAGACTCATACATGGCATATTTTGTAGAAAGTGAACTCATTACTAACGAGACCAATGATAACCGCATCCATGTCTTTCAACAACGACAGGATGCCCTCACCCATGCGGAAAAGTTTCATGGAACGATGACCGATGATCCGTTTGGCATGGATGAGTGACCAGACGAACGATATATGGGCAATTGAAGTAAAACGCCAAAACTAAAGTGTCATTACGAGGAGTGAAACAACGAAGTAATCTTTATTTTCTCAATCTTACTTCTCTTCCCTTTCAAATTCAAAAAGGGTGACTGCGTAAGTAATCTTTGTACCATCACGGTCAATTTCTACAATGCAGGTATCCCCGAACCGTTTTGTTTGAAGGTAATGAATAAGTTCCATGGCATTTTTTACTGCTTTGTGGTCAATTGACAAAATAACATCGCCTTCCAGGAATCCTGTCTTTTCAGCCGGACTTTTCGGTGTTATTTTTTCTATGACCAGTTTATTGTCGTCTCTCTTTTGAAACCGGACACCCAGATAAACCCGTTTTTTCTCAGGTTCAAGGGGGGCAATAGCCCAGACGAAATCGGCGGGTTCTAATGGTATCTCCGGCATAAACAGGTGTTGGGCTGTCGGCTTGCCATCTTTAAATTCAGTTGTATAAATTGTGTAGTATGGCAAGAAGGCGCGTCGAAATACCCTTTTGGGAATACCAAAATCATAAATGATATGACCATTTCCTACAAAGGCAAGAAACTTTCTGTCTTTCCCCTCCCACGAGGACAAATAGTCCGTTATGATCTGCGCCATATACTCTTCCCATAGACATTGTACGTTGTCAAATCTCTCAATATTGGCCATTCGTTTTACAAGCTCTGGCAAGACTTTTTCCAGATAGAATCTGTGGAAGAAATCGGAGGTATCGATTTCCGGCAAGAGTTTTTTCTCCTCCTCGCTTAAATCTATTAATCCCTTTGTCCTCACCATGGTTACTACTTCCTTTGGTGCGTTTAAGGCAATTACGGGGATTTTCTTTTCCCTTGCGAAGTCCAGGATCTCTTTATACAAGGCATAGTCAAATCCCCACTCCCCATACCATCGGGTATCTTCTAAAAATTTTTTCTCATCAATCTCACCTGCGACCCACTGGTCTAAAAAAGGTTGATAGGGTCTGGTAAACATCTCCATACCAATAGCTAACTTACTTCCGAATCTCTCATAATGAGCCTTTAAAATTTTTAACTGTACCTGATGGGATGCCTTGTTGGCGTGGGTTTCACCTACATAGAGGACGCTGGCACAATCAAAGAAACTGGAAAGGGCAGAGAACGGTATCTTTTGGCCTGTTGGGACATGGATAATATCTTCAATCACAACCTGTGCAGGGAAATTTTTCAATCTGTCCGCATCTGGAAATGCGCTCATCGGTAATAGAAAGTGAAATGCAAGGAGAAAGGCGATAAAGAAACGAAGGCCTTTTGACCATAGCTGTTTGACAGGCTTTTTCATAATATTGATGTATGATAAACCGGAGATATCTATTTCAGCGAATGAAATGCTCGTTTTAAAAAAAAGAAACGAATACGTTTTCGTAAAGTTTTTACATGTTGATTTTCATGATAAATGCAATAACAGCTAAAGTTACCCCAACGACTATACGATAATACCCGAACCATTTAAAACCATATTGTTTTAGGAAACCGATAAAGGCCTTGATTGCAAACATAGCTACGACGAATGCCACGAAACTCCCCAGGAGCAGGATAGCTATATCAGGGTGTTGGATTGTCTTGTAAGAACCCATCATTTTCTTGGCGCTTGCGCCCAGCATGGTTGGAACAGCAAGAAAAAATGAAAATTCAGTGGCTGTTCTCCGGTTAAGCCCTACCACCATTCCTCCAATAATAGTAGCAGCAGCCCGTGATACTCCCGGGATCATTGCAATACACTGAAAGCAACCGATTTTAAAAGCCTGGAACCAGGATATTTCCTGTTCTTCCATTCCTTCGGCGCGTTTAAACCATCGGTCTACAAAGATCAGGACAATTCCCCCAAGAAAAAGTGAGGCGATGACTACCCATACGTTTGCAAGTAAACAGTCGATATAATCTTCCAGGACAAAACCAACAACTGCTGCTGGCAGGAATGCAAAGGCTAGTTTCAAATAAAACCGGAAAGAGGTGAGAAATTTACGCCAATAAAGTACCACCACCGATAAAATAGCGCCAAGTTGAATGACGATTTCAAAATTCTTTGTCAGGGTATTATTGCTGATACCCATAAATGTAGAAGCGATTACCATATGGCCGGTAGATGAAATAGGTAAAAACTCGGTAATACCCTCAATGATGGCAAGAATCAATGCCTCTAAATAGGTCATACGTTTATTTCCCTTTCTTATTAACGTTTATGGATTTCAATGTAGGGACACGATGCATCGTGTCCCTACGGACTTATGTATGGGGAACACCCTTGCAAAGACGGCCTTAAGGTATCGCCCTTCGGGAAAGATGGTAGAAAAGGGGTGGTCTGATGACGCCCCCGTGATCTTAAAGATTTGCAACACAACTCCAGCTTCCGCCGCAGAACGAGTCAGGATAGAAAGAAAGTCCCTTTCTGATACGAGACCCGAACAAGAACAGGTTAGCAAAATGCCGCCCGGCCTGACAACCTGTATACCAAGTCTATTGATGTCTCCATAGGTCCGATGTGCACGTCTGATCTCTTCAGTACATCCAGCAAGTTTGGCCGGGTCGAGGATCACGACGTCGGCCTGCATACCCTTGCTGATCATCATGCGCAGATGATCAAACACGTTGACATGTAGAAACGTCACTTTTACAGAGTTCAGCCGTGCATTTTCTTGTGCCGTTTCCAGTGCTTTTTCATCCAGGTCTATTGCCGTAGCCGACTTTGCTCCTGCCAGCATTGCAGAAACGGCAAATCCACCGGTATAACAAAAACAATCAAGTACTTCCTTCCCGTGGCAATACTGTGACAATGTTAAGCGATTCTCACGTTGATCGAGAAAAAAACCAGTCTTGTGTCCTGTTTTGAGATTTACCTTTATCGTCAGAAAATTTTCTTTTATTTCGACAGAATCAGGACCGGGATAAGCCTTAGCTGCCTTTGAAAAATCTACTCCTTCCTTAGCTGCAATTCGTTCATCGGGGCGTACAACAACCCGGGTGCCCGGGTAAAGGGACTGTAAAGACGATACGATCCATTCCACGATTCCAAGGTATCCGGCGGAATATGGTTCCACGACAAAGACGTTGGCAAACTTGTCAATAATCAGTCCTGACAGGCCATCGGCTTCCCCATGGACTAATCGGTAGCTGTCAGAAGCCTTCTGAATTCCAAGAATTTCCTCACGAAGTGTCCTGGCCTGTTCCAGTTTTTTGAAGAAAAATTCGTGGTCTAACTGTTCGGATATATTCTCGGTTAACAGGCGAATACCAATATTACTTTTGTAATTGTAGATACCCCTGCCAATAAAGGTCCCTTCCTTGGAAATTACTTCTACTAAGGTACCCGGCTGCGGGCGTTTTTGAGGATGACGGATCATCCTGGTGAAGATCCATGGATGGAGTGAGTTTCTCCTGGCCTTTAATGAGATTACCGGTAGTTCCATAATGTAAATTCCTAACCCGAACGAGTCGGAAAAGACAAAATCCGAAGCACGAAATCCGAAACAAATTCAAATGAACAAAATACAAAATGTCTGGATATTCGAACATTCGAATTTAGGATTTGTTTCGAATTTCGGAATTCGATATTCGAATTTTTCCACTCAATTTTTGCTAAAAAATTAAAAAATTTTGAAGATACTATATTATCTGGTACATTGTTCAAAACACTGCGGGTAGTAGGCGATAAGCAATAGGCAATGAAATTTATCACTTTTGCCTACCGTTATTGTCTCCTGCTTACTGGTCTCTTTGCTGCTGAACAATTCCAGGTAAATCTAATTTGGTTCTTTACGATAAACATACTTTTGCAAGGAATAAGGATATCCCGGCACCTGTAGAGATATTAATGAAATTGACAACTTCGTTACTTATCCAGTTTCTTCGTTCAATGGTTGCACCTAAAATACTTTCAACCGTTGTACCAACAAATGATGCAAGTATTACAATGGCTATTGACTGAAGATTGATTAATTGCAGCAAATATGCTTCAGCGCCAATAAAGGCAGCAGACAAGATCCCCAAGATGGTTCCTTCGACAGATATTGCCCCATCCGTCCCTACCGGTACAGACCTCAGTGTGGTTATTAAGATCGGTCTCTTACCATAAAGTTGGCCTAATTCGCTGGAGATTGTATCGAACGTGGCCGTAGCGAAGGCTGCAACAAAGGCAATCTTGAAAATTTCCGGGGTATTGGTCAATAAGGCCATAACGGCCATCACAAGCCCAACTCCACCCTTTGCGATTGCGTGCTTTGAACCGCGCCTGCCCTTGTTTTCCTGAGCAACTCCATGCGAAGCCTTCCACGCATACTTATACCTGGATGACCAGCTGCCGAGTAAAAAAAATGTAAAGAGGATTAAAAATCCCCCCGGCCCCAGGCAAAGATAGATTACAGTACCAAGAACAACACCGCCGATTAATCCCGACTTGCTTACGGTTTTTAAAGAATAGGCAAGCAGGCCGAATGAAACGTTGATACTTAAGGCGGCGAAGATGCTATAGGCATGACTGAGATGTTCCCAAATCACAAGAGTAGTAGCATAAAGAAATAGCCCCGCAGCCAGCGGTACCGTAATATTGTCATCGATTTTCAGCGGCAATGATTCTACTCCTGCCGTTACGAAAGAGGCCAAAAACGCCGTGATCAGCAGATGATACCACGGTAACGGTATCTGTAGCGGATTCAGATTTACCCACCACATGAGGAGGGTGGCGCCCAGTCCGCCAAAGAAGACGAAGGACAGAGAACCGATCCATGACTTTTCAGGATTCCAGGGAAGTTTCTTTTTCCCATAAGCCTTTCCAAAGATATTAGAGCAGCCGTCACCCAGGGACATGATGGCCCAGGCGCCTGCTACAATATACATTTTTTTGTTAAAAAGGAGGATAAGGACAAAGACCATTATCCCGTAGATCAGTTTACCGAAGGAAAAGCCCCTTTCCTGTTCATGTTCCCGGAAAGCGCCCTTTACGAATATCTTTGATAAAAAAAGTCCATACATAATTCCTACAAATGCAAAAAGGAGTGCTTGCCAGGTATTGAAATACCTCAATAAAAAAGCGAATATGACTGGTACGATGTGTTCAATCTTGCGTTTCGTTTCACTTGTCATAGCTTGATAATATAGGAATTTTCATTTTATTCATGCGGGTTACAGGGTGGCATGGACAAACTTTGTCCGTGCTCATCTTAACTTGTTGTTCAGGAGTTTCAATCCTGTAGGGTGCGTCCTACGCACCATCCATACGTTGGATTGTTTTGGTGCGTAGGACGCACCCTACACAAGCTGTCTCAAGGCTGGTTCAATCTTGCAGATTGAACCATATATTTGAACGGTACTCTAAAGCTCGTGCTGTGAGACGGAATTATACCGAATGTTTCGGTTCAATCGAGGACGATTGAACCAGCAAATTTTGTCTTTTAAAACCCAACCTAATTAAATAAACGTTCAGCCATCAGCCGTCCGTATTCAGCCTGTTACTGCGATCCCTGATTACTGATAACTGATCGCTGAATGCTTACGGTTTTTCAATATCCAATCGAGTGTACGCTTCAGACCTTCTTTTAAAGGAATGTGTGTATATTCCAATTCTCGTTCTGCTTTTTCAGAACTGTATGCCCAATCGTGTTTATAAATTTCAATGGTGGAAGGTATATATTTTGGTCTTTTCCCCAATAAGGAGCCAAGGGATTCCTCCCACCATGCAGACATTTTTGCAACCCAAAATGGTATATGACGTTTGGGACCCTTGAGTCCGGTCAATTCTTCCAGGAGTTTAAAAAAGTTCCCCATCGAAGCATTTTCTCCCCCAAGAAGGTACTTTTGCCCAACCTTGCCCCTCTCCCATGCCAGTAAATGGCCTTTTACCACGTCGGTAATAAATGCATAATTCCACAACCTGCTTCCATCGCCCAGGATATCAGATATCCTTCCTTCCAGATAGTCCAGGATAATACGGACAACCAGATTCCCTTCGGTAATTTCACCCGGCCCATAAATGACGCAGGGATATACCGTTATTACAGGCAATCCCTTATCTAGGTATTCAGGGATTAATTGATCGGCAATATACTTTGTCCGTTCGTAATGGTTATGGAAATGGTTCGGGTCATGAATAGTCTCCTCAGTGTTGTTTTTTCCACGAGACGGGCCCAGCGCCATAAAGGAAGAGGTGTACACAAGCTTGACGATGTCTTCATCCATGGCACATTCCATAACATTTTTAATGCCTTTTACATTGACCTGATAATATTCTGAGGAATTACTCACCCTCTCCTTTACCAGAGACGCCACATGAAATACTGTTTTGCATCCTTTGATTGCATTTCTGATTGTTTTGGCATCCGTTATATCTCCGGGAAATATTTTAAATCGCTTATTATCAAGATCCCTTAAATTGCTGGTTTCTCTCACCAAGAGATGTATATCTTCACTTAAATAACTTAGCTCCTTTATGAGCTGTTTTCCCAGGAATCCCGTTCCGCCGGTAACAAAGATAGGCATACTAAATCCTTTACCACACCCTGAGGTATCTTAATTCCAGACCATTATTTTATAGTAACAGTTTAAACCGCTTTTGGTTACCAGCTATCTGTCGATGCTGATCCATGGTTGCATAATATTTATTCTTCCGGACTGGTCTTTTCCCTTAATTCCCCGAAAATGACCTTTAAGATATCTTTTATCTCAATTAAACCTGAGACAGTGCCTCTGGCATCCTTGACAATGGCGATGTGCAATCCCTTTTGCTGAAATTCTGTGAATATCTTACTAATCTTGTTGTTTTCAGAGACAAAATAGGGTTCCATCATAAGGTCTTCAAGGACAAAAAGTGAATTATTCGCTACCATGTTAATGATTCCTTTTGCATGGACGATCCCAATTATCTTATCGATGCACTGCCGGTATACCGGATACCGGGTGTAGCCTTCTTCAGTAACGACTCTTACTATGTCCTCACGTCCCATATCTGCATTTATGGCAACAATCTGTTGTCTGGGTACCATAACCTCTTTAGCGAGCTTATCACTAAATTCAAATATTTTGTGCAATAACTTGTGCTCACCATCAGCCAATACACCTGTCTCTCCACTTTCCCTGATAATATGTTTTACTTCTTCACGGCTGAAAATTGTTTTTTTATACTCAATTTTCACACCAAATAGTTTAAAAAACAGGTAGGTAATATAGGTAATTAATGTAACGCTGGGTGATAAGACCCATCGTATCCACTCATATGGTTTGATGATCAGCAGGGAAAGTTGTTCAGGAAACTGGGTTGCTAACACTTTCGGAAACGTTTCTGCAAACAAAAGTAAAATAAAGGCGACGATTACAGGTGCCAGAATTACGCCCCACTCATGCAAATAATATATTGCGATCGTCGTTCCTATCGTTGATACTATAGTATTGACAATGTTATTTCCCGTGAGGATGGTACTGAGAAGCTTGTCTGGCTCATTGATACTATTATAAATGGAGATGGCCCTTTTGTTCCGCTGCTTGATCAGGTAATCCAAGCGTATCTTGTTAATGGAAAAAAGGGACGTTTCGGTTAGCGAAAAAAAGGCTGAGACAATCAGGAGGATAAGAAAGAGTATCAACATAAAAATGATTGTTGGGGTGGAAAAATGCATGTGATCCATAAAGGCAACTCCTTCTTGCTTCTTTCGGCATAAGTAAATATTATTCCTTTTCTTTTTCAATGATAAGGCGCATGATCTCTTCAGACGAGTTAGATTTTATAATTCGTTGCTTGAAGGGCTCATCGATAAATAAACGGGCTATTCGACTTAAAAGGCCGAGATACCTGCTATCCGTTCGCTCTTTGGTGGCAATCAAAAAGACTAAATGAACGGGTTTCCCGTCTACTGCATTGAATTCGATTCCTTGCTCCGAAATCCCAAGACATGCAATAATATCACTTACCCCGGAGGTTTGGGCATGGGGAATCCCAATTCCTCCGCCGATGCCAGTACTTTTAATTTTCTCTCGTTCGATTACCTTTTTCAGGAGGTCTATTTCGTTTGTCACCCTTTCCGATGTCCTGGTCACTTGTACCATTTTTTCCAGCACATCATATTTATCCCTTCCGTTCAAGTTGATGATTATGCGTTCTTTGGTCAGAACATCTGAGAGTTTCACACTCCCCCCTTTCACCACATAATTCCTTTTCTCACCCAGGTATGACAAACTTAATCACGGTCATCATGTTGCATAAGCGGTATCCTGAAACCACGAAAATAATCGTTTCTTTAGATAGCGGACTATATTTTCGTATATTCTAATTTATGGTTAATAAAAATCAATGTATTTAAATTATTTCACCTTTCCTGAGTCTTTGGCCAACGCGAAGGCTTTTTATGCCATGTCCTTGTAAAAACTCCCGCCACACCGGAGGGGTTTAAGACTTAATATTTCGGTGATAGTGGCTCCCACGTCCGCAAAGGATTGGCGAATGCCCAATGATTTGGGATGATGTAACCCCTTTCCATAAGCCAGCAGAGGTACATACTCCCTGGAGTGGTCTGTGCTGGGGGTGGTGGGGTCACAACCATGATCTGCCGTAATAAACAAAATGTCACTTTCGGTAAGTGCTTCCATGATTTCGGGAATACTCGTGTCAAAGGTTTTTAACGCATCAGCATAACCTTTTACGTCGTTTCTGTGACCATATTTCATATCGAAATCAACGAGGTTGGTAAAAAGTATTCCTTTAAAATCTCTTTTTATCCATTTTGTCGTCTGGATAATGCCATCCTGATTGTCCTGAGTATGGATCTCTTCTGACAACCCTCTGTGCGCGAATATATCCCCGATCTTGCCGACTCCGATTACCTCGAATCCATCCTGGAGTGCGTGATCCAAAACGGTAGGTGATGGCGGTGCCAGAGAAAAATCCTTACGCCTGTCCGTTCTGATGAATTGACCGTTTTTTACAATAAAAGGGCGTGCAATAACCCTCCCTACGGCATGTTTCCCTGTCAATATTCCCCGTGCTATTTCACACATCTGGTATAAGTCGGGAACGGGGATGACATCCTCGCTTGCAGCAATCTGAAAGACACTGTCGGCGGAGGTGTATACTATTGGGAAACCAGTCCTGATGTGCTCTTTTCCCAGCTCCCGAATAATCTCAGTGCCTGATGCAGATTTATTCCCTAAAATGGGCCTGCCAATTTTTCCCACAAAGATGTCGATAACTTCTTTTGGAAAACCATTCGGATAGGTTGGGAATGGTTTTGGGGTGATAATCCCCATCATCTCCCAATGACCACAAGTTGTGTCCTTTCCCTTGGAAACTTCTGACATCTTGCCATAGAATCCTGAAGGAATAATTGAAGAGGAAATACCCTTGATAGGCGCAATCTTTCCCAGTCCTAAACTTTCCAGATGGGGTAATTGCAATCCTCCCAAAGCATCCGCAATATTCCCCAGGGTATTGCTGTATTCGTCTCCGTATAAATGCGCATCGGGCATAGCGCCAATACCTACACTATCCAGTACAATAATGATAACTCTTTGAATTGGTATCATATTTGATGCCGCACCAGGAATAATCCTGGTTACAGATCGAAAGCCATAGGCCTGTTTACTGAGTCACTTGATCCAGCAGCTTCTTTTGTATGGTTATATCCTTCGTTACGTGTATTGAACCTATGAACTTCCCCGCATCATCAAAATAGGGAAATGCAGAGATATGAAAGATGCCGCACATATGGGGGTCTTCGATCTCTTCTGTACATGGAGTCATCGTCTCCATAGATTTACGGTGTGGACATTTCTTCCATGGTGCTTCCGTGCCGTGAAAAATCTTATAACACTTTTTTCCAATAATCGACTTAATATCCATATTGAATTTTTTGGCTACCGCCTTGTTCGCCCTGATAATAGTAAAGTCTGCATCGTGTATGCTGATTAAATCATCAATGGTATCGAAGGCGCATTCCCACTCCGATTTAGAACGTTCTATTGACTTGAGTGTATTAATCAAAGTTGCATTTTCAATACTCACGGCGATATAACCGGCCAGCATAGTCAGGAGAAGGCTTTCGTATTTATCATGTTCAAAAGTATGAAATTTCTCGGGTATAATACTAAATACAGCCGATAGCCCGATCAGTTTCCGGTTGTGAATAATGGGGGTATTCATAAAGGACGTATATCGTACATCTATGACGGGACGGGTAATAATGTCTTTCAACCGTGTAGAACATGGCAGGCACGCATCCTTAATCTTGGAGAAAGGAATTCCTACAGAACAAACCGGTGTGAGGTTTTCTTCATTATTTAACAGAAGTACTGATGCATCTGCTTCGGTAAATACCTTAAAGTGTCTTGTTATCGTCCGTAAAAATGATTTGTACTCTAAAGCTCTGGATGATAGCAAAAAAGCGTCCGAGAGGACCTTTATGCGGTGGTATAGCTTCTTTTCATCTGAAATAGATGACATCTTTCCCAAATCCCGTTTACCTCTTTTGTATCCTTAATGTATAAAATTTTTACAAGGTAATACCCCATCGCGGCGTAGCAGCAACCAAGAAAATTTAACCACAAAAAAAGAAGTTTTTCAGAGGAATGCTATAGAGCGGTCTAATCTCCAATGCGTTTTATGGCCGCCCCTAGTTTTGATAGCCGATCTTCGAGCCGCTCGTATCCCCGGTCTAAATGATAAACGCGATGGACATGCGTAGTCCCTTTTGCCACCAAACCAGCAAGTACAAGACCTGCACCGGCGCGCAGATCGGAGACCATTACTTCGGTACCGGAGAGAAAGGGCGTCCCTCTTATGATCGCACTGGGCCCATCTATCCGGATATCGGCACCCATCCGCCGTAATTCCGCAGCATGGATAAATCTATCGGGGAATATCTTTTCGGTGATAATACTTTTTCCTTCTGCAATGCACAACAAGGCCATAAACTGGGCCTGCATGTCGGTAGGCATACCTGGGTAAGGTAACGTTGTCAGGTCAACGGCATGATATACATTATTCCCTTTGACTCTGACGGTATTACCGATAGTGGTTATTTCTACACCGATTTCTCTTAAATTATCGATTACCGCACCCATATGTTCTGCCTTCACATTTTCCAGTGTTATGTCACCCCTGGTAATAGCGCCGGCAATCATAAAGGTCCCTGCCTCTATCCGATCAGGAATAATTTCATAGTCAACACCACGTAATTCCTGAACGCCTTCAATCGTCAGTTTGTTCTCTCCAATTCCCGTAATTTTTGCGCCTGCCTTGTTTAAGAAATTTGCAAGATCCTGCACTTCCGGTTCACATGCCGCATACTCAATTGTGGTTGTACCTTCTGCCAATACGGCTGCTGTCATGACATTACAGGTTCCAAGCACGGTTTTTCCCGTGAAGGAAATATTTGTCCCTATTAATCTATCCACTGAGGCGTTTACATAACCTTCCGTCGTTTCTATCTGGGCGCCCAATGCGCTAAGCCCTTTTATATGCAAATCGATGGGACGTTGACCAATAACACACCCCCCGGGATAGGAGACTTTTGCCCTGCGTCTCTTGCTTAATAACGGGCCTAAAACGCATATGGATGCCCTCATTTTTCTGACAAGTTCGTAGGGTGCCGTGAATTTATCGATATTTTCCCCGTCCCTGAACATTATTTCAAGGGTTCCATCCTCAAGCTTTTTTACTTCTCCTCCAAGATTCCTCAGTATTTCCGATTGTGTCTGGATATCGACAATGTTTGGTATTCCTTTTATTCGAGACCGGCCATTTAATAGTAAACAGGCTGCCATGATGGGTAAGGCAGCGTTTTTTGCTCCATTGATTCTTGCACTTCCCTCCAAACAATTTCCTCCCTCGATGACGATTTTATCCACAATCTCCCTCCCTTTGTGCAATGACGATGCGGTATATGTGCTGATAGTCCTTCATACATTCCGGCTTTTTAAAACACCCTGTCTTCTCGAACAACCACGCTACCTGTTGTGCCTGCTTTTCACCGACCTCAAAAATGATAAAACTTCCTGGCTTGAGCCATGTATTTGCCTGTGAGATAATACGTTTGAACATGTGCAAACCATCCTGGCTACTGACAAGTGCTGCATACGGTTCATAATCCCTTACCTCCTTTTGTAAGGTATTGAATTCGTCACTTGATATGTAAGGGGGGTTGGATACTATGAAATTTACCTTTGATTCGATTCCGTATCCTTCGAGCGGTTTGAAGATATCGCCACATAAAAATGTGATCTTATCGAGTACTTCGTGTCTTTGGGCATTGATCCTGGCTACCGCTAAGGCATTAGGTGATATGTCTATGGCAAATATCCTGGCTTTCTCTAGCTTTTTTGCCAAAGTTATTGCAATGTTACCACTTCCTACCCCAATATCTACAACAATGATTTTATTTTCTTGAGACAGAATTTGCGATCTTTTTAAAACGGCCTCTACGAGTAATTCCGTTTCAGGGCGTGGGATTAACACCCGTTCATCTACGTAAAAATCCAGGGACATAAATTCTGCATGATTTGTGATATATTGTAGCGGAACCCGCTGTGCGCGCCTCCGGACGGCTTTTTGGTAACTTATTACAATAGTATTTTCTACGGGCTTTTCAGGATTTACATAGAGGTCGATGCGTTTACAACCCAGGAGATATGATAAAATAACCTCCGCATCCAGACGTGGGGAATCGACGCCATGCATTTGTAACATCTTACTTGCCCACTGAACGAGACTGGATACGGTATATTTGTCTGGAAATGCATTTTTAATTCCTCCGGTAACGTCTTTATCCTGGGAATCCGGAATTAATGGGTGGTAATTTGCATTTTGTTTTGAATCTTTATGGGGCGTGTTTGTTTCATGAGTCTCGGGCGGCATCTTTGTCTGGTTTATTAACGGTTCTTTTAGATGCTTGCTGCAAGTTGCTTTAATTGCTCTTCTTTATAATAGCCCATTAAAGCGTCAATGATTTCGTCAAGATGTCCCAGCATGACTTGTTCCAGATTGTGCACGGAGAAGTTTATCCGATGATCAGTAACTCGATTTTGCGGATAGTTATAGGTGCGTATTTTCTCACTGCGGTCCCCGGTTCCAATCTGATCCCGGCGTATTTGGTCACGTTCATTCCGCTTTTGTCCCTCGATTAATTCGTACAAGCGACTTCTTAAGATACGCATGGCCTTTGCCCGGTTTTTGTGCTGGGATTTTTCATCAAGGCATTTTACAACTAACCCCGTAGGAACGTGCGTAATCCTGACAGCAGAACTGGTTTTATTGACCTTTTGCCCGCCAGGGCCAGAGGCGCGGAATGTGTCCACTAAAATATCGTTTGGGTTGATATCAATTTCTACCTCTTCAATTTCCGGGAGAATAGCTACCGTTGCCGTTGATGTGTGAACCCTGCCGCTGGCTTCTGTCCGCGGCACCCTTTGAACACGATGGGTTCCACTTTCGAAGCGCAACTTTTGGTACACGTTGTTTCCTTCGATGGAAAAGGTGACTTCTCTGAATCCCCCCAGGTCTGTTTCGCTGCAGTCAAAAAGCTCTACCTTCCACCCCTGATTTTCTGCATATTTAGTGTACATGCGGAACAGGTCGGCCGCAAAGATAGCAGCCTCCTCGCCACCTGTGCCGGCACGTATTTCGGCAATTACATTTTTGCCAGAAATTTTATCCTCCGTGACAAACAACCCCTTAATTTCATCAAATAATGCTTCTTCCTGTTTTTCCAGGAACCCTAACTCATCCTGAGCCATCCTGGCTAATTCCTTATCTTCGCCCTCCTGGGATAAAAGACCCTCAGTTTCCTTCTTCCTGGCAAGGGTTTCCGTCAGTTGCATATATTTGTTTGCCATTTTCGAAAGGCTGCCGTGTTCCTTTATACATGCGGTATAACGACCCGAATCTGCAATCACCTCAGGGTCAGACAACAGCTTCTCCAGTTCAGTGTATCTTTCGTATATTTTTTCTAATTTTTTTAACAACTTATCATTCATTTTTGTTTTACAACTTCTTCAGTCTTTTGACTCTTTTGAAACCTCTTGTGAAACTTTTCTATTTGGCCTGCACTATCAACAAACTTCTGTCTGCCTGTATAAAATGGGTGGCACTTCGAGCAGACTTCTACAGCAATTTTCTGTTTTGTTGACCGTGTCTTGAAAGTCTCACCACATCCACATGTTACAATAGTTTCTCTATATTCCGGATGAATTCCTTCCTTCATTGCTTTCTCCTGAAATAAACAATGCGTTCATAGAACGCATAATAAAATGAGACAACCAAATTATCCTGAACACGTTAAAAATTTTAACAGACCAGTTAACATTCTGCAATAGAATTTTATAATAGTGTTAAAAATTCATTTGAATATTTATAGTAATTACATATAATAGAAATTTTAGGTTTATATTTACCTGTTTCATTGTTGAGATATAGGATTTAAGGGTTTATGTTTGAAGCAATTGCAAATAGTTTGGAAGGTGTTTTTAGCAAACTTCGCGGGAAGGGACGTCTCACGGAGGCCAACATCAAGGATGGGTTGCATGAGGTACGTTTGGCGCTCCTTGAGGCAGATGTAAATTATAAAGTCGTTAAGGATTTTATCCAACATGCTACGGAGCGTGCCGTTGGTGAAGAAGTGATTAAGAGTATTGCCCCAGGCCAGCAAGTTATCAAGATTGTTCACGATGAGTTGATTAAACTGATGGGGGAGTCTGATACATCGATTCCTTTTAAGGATGGTGAGCCGATGTTGATCATGCTGGTGGGGTTGCAGGGTAGCGGAAAAACGACCACGGCGGGAAAACTTGCCAAAACGATACTTTCGAAAGGGAGAAAGCCCCTACTCGTGGCCGCGGATGTGCAGCGACCCGCTGCGATCGAGCAGTTGAAGGTGTTGGGTCAACAACTCAATGTCCCGGTGTACTTTGAAGCGAATTCTCAGCCTGTCAAGATATGCAAGAATGCCGTCAGGCATGCCAGAGAGAATACAAATGATGTTGTTATCCTTGATACTGCAGGAAGGTTACATATCGACGATGAACTGATGTTGGAATTAAAGGAGATCAAAGAAAAACTCAAGCCGGATCAGATCTATTTTGTTTGTGATTCGATGACGGGTCAGGATGCCGTTAACAGCGCAAAGGAATTCAACACCCAGTTAGGGTTTGATGGTGCGATTTTAACCAAGCTCGATGGTGATACGAGGGGTGGGGCTGCCCTCTCGATACGGGCGGTTACCGGGAAGCCGATTAAATTTGTAGGTATCGGAGAGAAGTTAGATCGCCTGGAAGAGTTTCATCCGGATCGCATGGCCTCAAGGATACTTGGGATGGGAGACGTTGTATCTCTTGTAGAACGGGCCCAGCAAGCGATTGATCTGGAAGAGGCCCAGAAGCTGAGCAGGAAAATACAAGACGACACGCTTAGCCTGGACGATTTTCTTATGCAACTTCAACAGATTAAAAAGATGGGGCCGATAAAGGAAATTCTGGGGATGATTCCGGGTATGGGAAATAAGATGGATGGCCTGAATGTGGATGAAAAGCAGCTACAGAGGGTTGAAGCGATAATCAGATCCATGACAATTCAGGAAAGGGCGGTACCGGACATTATTAACGGGAGCAGGAGACAGCGAATAGCCAATGGAAGCGGAACAACCATTCAGGATGTAAATCAATTGCTAAAACAGTTTAAGTCAATGAAGAAATTGATGAAACATTTTAAAGGAAATGAAAAAAGTCTGAAGAAAATGAAACAGTTATCCAATAGTTTGCCCTTTGGTAAGGGGATGATGCGATAATGTATATTTTGTTAGGAGAAAAAAATGGCTGTAAGGATTAGAATGAAGAGGATGGGCCGTAAGAATAGGCCGTATTATAGGATTGGGGCATTTGATGCCCATGAAGAACGAGACGGAAAGGTGATTGAAAATCTGGGAACGTATGACCCTCTGGAATCAAATAATGAAAAGCAGGTTACTTTGAAAAAAGACCGGGTGGAGTATTGGTTGAGTGTGGGTGCAAAGCCGACGGAGTCAGTTGCTGCCGTACTGAAAAAGTTTGGTATTCCATTCAAAAAATAAGACATGCGTATCGATATTTTAACATTATTCCCGGAGATGTTTGAAAATGTGCTTGGGCATAGCATTTTGAAGATTGCCAAAGAGAAAGGGCTTGTGCAATATAACCTCTTCAATATCCGTGAATATGCAGAAAACAGACGATGTGTGGATGATCGACCTTATGGCGGAGGGCCTGGCATGGTAATGAAGCCCGAACCTATTTTCAATACGATAGAGGCTATCGAACAACAAACAGATGTTTGTCCTAAAAAGATATTGTTAACACCTCAGGGGTACCGGTTTTCACAACCCATTGCCAGAGAACTGGCAAAAGAACCTTATTTAATGCTGATATGCGGTCATTATGAAGGGTTTGATGAGAGGGTACGGATAGGATTGGATGTGATGGAGCTTTCTATTGGCGATTATGTACTTTCTGGGGGCGAGATACCGGCGATGGCGGTTATAGATGCCGTGGTTCGCCTGATTCCGGGGGTATTAGGTGATCTGGATTCCACAACCAAAGAATCTTTTACTGAGATTTCTTTGGAGTATCCGCAATATACCCGGCCGGCGGAATACAGGGGTATGAAGGTACCTGATGTGTTGATGTCCGGGAATCATCAGAAGATAAAAGAATGGCAAAGAGACCATGCTATGAAAAGAACCATGGAAAGAAGACCGGATCTCTTAAATAAGATATAATCTAACTTTTCGTTTGGTTGCGGCTATGCCGCGCCAGGAATTTTATAAGCTAAAACAGGAGATGATGACCATGAATATTATTGATGCTATTGAAAAAGAACAAATGAAAAAAGCAACCCCGCAATTTTCTGTGGGGGATCAGGTGGATGTATCAGTAAAGATTGTTGAGGGCGATAAGGAGCGTGTACAGGTTTTTAGTGGCGTGGTAATTGCAAAGAATGGGGGTGGTTTCAAAGAAACTTTTGCCGTAAGACGAATTGTTCAGGGCGAAGGCGTTGAGCGGGTGTTTCCTGTTCATTCACCAAAGATCGTTGATATTAAAGTCATAAAATCAGGTAGAGTAAGGCGCGCAAAACTTTATTATATGCGTGAGAGAACAAGCAAGGGAACAAGATTGCAGGAAAAATTTGAAACTGTGGCGCCGAAAAGTGGCTCAACACAAAACACCAAAGGTCAGGGACAAGATAAATAGCATAATTTTATCGTACACTTCTTTATTTGAATTTGAAATTTGTCAGAAAAACAAACGAGCAGTTTTAGGGATAAAGAATATTGCAACTATTTTATGCTAAATATGTTACTTCGATAATACATTTGTTCAAACGCAAAATTCAGGAACTACCTTACAAGAGGGCTATCGGTACAAAAGGGGAGCTGCTTGCTGTAAAATTTTTGAAAAAAAAGGGATATAAAATACTGCAGCGAAATTACTGGCGCAGAAACGGGGAAATAGATGTTGTTTGTTATGATCATGGAACCATCGCATTTGTTGAGGTAAAGACACGCTATTCTGACAAATATGGTCCTCCGGAACTCTCTGTTACAGGAGCCAAAAAGAGGCAAATTATCAAGGTCGCCTCGCAGTATGTTGCAGAAAAGAAGATAGAAGGTATAAACCTGCGCTTTGACGTAGTTTCCATCTTTTACTCGCCAAATAAAAAACATCCGACGATAACACTTTTTAAAAATGCCTTTACTAAAAATGATTTGGTCGCTTCCGGGACGTAAAGCTTCAGTATGATTATCGATACCCATGCCCATCTCGATTTTCCTGAGTATAAAGCAGACCTGGAATCTGTTTTGTCTCGCGCAAAGGAAGCCGATGTGGGTTGTATGATTAATGTGGGCACAAGTCTTGCTTCGAGCAAGAAAAGTATCGCGTTAGCTAATCGATTTGACAATATATATGCCAGTATTGGGATCCATCCCCATGATGCCTCAAAGGTTTCCGAGCAGGATTGGCAAACCCTGGAATCCCTGGTTAAAGAGCCGAAGGTGATAGCAATAGGGGAAACAGGGCTTGACTATTACAGGAATCGCAGCCCCCATGACGATCAGCAGCGTATTTTTCGTAAACACCTGACCCTGGCGAAATCCCACAATTTGCCGGTGATCATCCATTGCCGTGATGCCGGTAACGATTGCTTAACAATATTAAACGAGCACAAAAATGGTATGTTAAAAGGGGTTGTGCATTGTTTCAGTGGAACGAAGGAGTTAGCAGAGAAATGTATAGAGTTGGGATTATACATATCTTTCGCAGGGCCGATTACCTTTTCAAATGCAAACAATTTGAGAGAGGTTGCCAACTCAGTTCCTGTCGAAAGGCTCCTTTTGGAAACAGATTGCCCTTTCTTGTCGCCTCAACCCAAAAGAGGTGAGCGCAACGAGCCATCCTATCTATCTTTCATTATTCCTGTACTAGCCGATGTCTATGGATTGTCTGTACAGGATATTAAACGAATTACCACCTTTAACGCGTATAAATTATTTGGAATCGGTGAGCCTGAGCAAGAAGGGAAGGTTGCTTACGCCATACGAAATTCATTATACATAAATCTCACAAATCGGTGTTCAAATGTGTGTACCTTTTGCATGAGGGAGACCTATCCTATTGTTAAGGGACACCACTTGGGATTAAAGAAAGAACCGACTGCAGAAGAGGTAATACACGCCATTGGAGATCCGGGTGGTTATGACGAGGCCGTCTTTTGTGGTTATGGTGAACCTACGGAACGACTGGATGTGTTGATAGCCGTTGCTCGATTCCTGAAATCGAAGGGAAAGCGTATTCGATTAGACACAAACGGTCATGGTGACCTGATCAACGGGAGGCCCATTATCAATGAGTTAAAAGGCCTGATCGATACCATTTGCATTAGTTTGAATGCTGATACGGCAGAAAAGTATGAAGAGATCTGTAAACCGGTTTTTGGGGAAAAGGCATATCCTGCCCTCATTCAGTTTATTAAGGACGCAAAGCAGGTGATACCCAATGTACAGGTTTCTATTGTCGAAATACCTGGTGTTGATGTTGAAAAATGTAAAAAGATAGCCCGGGAGTTGGGAGTCGATTTCAGGGTAAGAAAATATAATGTGCTTGGTTAATTTGATTGCAAAGAATTTTCATTTTATTTAAGCGGGTCTCAGGGTACGAATCATAAAGATCCCCGTAGGGACACGGTGCTCCGTGTCCCTACAAAGGGGGGCATCGGGGATTGTAAAATAATCATGGGAAAAACACAACCCCCTTAAAAGGAATAACTTAAATTGCCTTTTGCCATGAATCCACCAAGACGCAAAGAACAAAACTATTTTTTCTTTTGTGTCTTTGTGCCATAGTGGCGTGTGAGAAATACATGTTACGAAAAGCAATCATTGAAGATGTAGAAAAGATTTATAAACTCATTAACGACTTTGCAGCAAAAAATGTGATGCTGCCTCGTTCGTTAAGCGAACTCTATGAAAATATCCGGGATTTTTTTGTATTCATAGAGGATGATAACCTGGTTGGTTGTGCAGCCCTGCATATTTTCTGGAAGGATCTCGCAGAGATAAAATCGGTCGCTGTGCTGGAATCTCACCAACGTAAAGGTGTTGGTAAAAAACTCGCGATGGCCTGCATACGGGAGGCAAAGAAATTGCAAATTGCGAAGATGTTTGTCCTTACCTATGTGCCTGAATTCTTTGAGAAATGCGGATTCCGCAGGGTAGAAAAAGAAACCCTTCCTCACAAGATATGGTCAGAATGTGTCAAATGCCACAAATTCCCTGACTGTGGGGAAATCCCGCTGATTTACGAATTGAATAAAAACAATGGAAGAGGTACTGCTTCTTAAGTTTTATCTTGACATCCAAAAGAGATATTTGGTATACAACAGCCATTCCTTATAAAAGGAGAGTAATAAAAAAATCACGATAAAGGCAAACCCTGAGTAATCAGGGGGCGCAAAGTAAAGGGTCTTTTCTAGACATACACGGATGTAGGTTTCAAAAGACGAATTTATCGTAGCAATAAAGCAATATAAAGACAGCCTTACTGCCGAAGATGTTTTAAGAGAACATTTTTGCAGTAAGGCTTTTTTATTTTTATGAGTCAAAAAGATTGTGGCCTAAAAATCACGTATTAACATTAAGTATTTTATGTCAGGGTGTTATATGGGCCAAGAACGAACCTCTATGACCCCTTTGGAATTGGTTAAACTTCCCTCTTTGATGGAACGCACAAGTGGTCGCGGGGAGTTGAAAATTGGGCTCATCGATGGACCCATCGCTCTGGACCATCCTGATCTAGCCCGCGGAAATATCAGCGAAGTCTCACGAAGAATGAGCAGCACCTGTACCCAAACCAGCAGCAGCGCCTGTCTGCATGGTACCTTTGTAGCTGGGATTCTAACCGCAAGGCGGGGATCGGTGGCTCCAGCGATTTGCCCTGGCTGTACTCTCCTGGTGCATCCTATCTTTACCGAAACGGAAATGACCAACGGTGAGATGCCGAGCGCAACCCCAGAGGAACTTGCCCAGGCCATTCTCGGCAGTATTAACGCGGGTGCTCAAGTACTGAACGTTAGCGCGTCTCTCGCCCAACCCTCCCTCAAAAGCGAGCGCGCATTAGAAGAAGCTTTGGATTATGCCGCTAAGCGCGAGGTGCTCGTGGTTGTAGCGGCGGGCAATCAGGGAACCCTTGGCAGCACCGCTATTACCCGCCACCCCTGGGTCATACCGGTGGTGGCGTATGATCTTCAACGCAAGCCTATGAATCACTCGAACCTGGGAAATTCAATTGGACGGCGGGGACTGGGCGCGCCCGGTGAGAACGTTACCAGTCTCGGATCGACGGGTCAGCCCTTGACACTCGGTGGCACCAGTGCCGCCGCCCCTTTTGTGACCGGCGCCATTGCGTTGTTGTGGTCAGCGTTTCCCGCGGCGACTGCGGCGCAAGTGAAATTTGCCGTCACACAAGCGTATGCACCCAGGCGAACGACGGTGGTGCCGCCGTTGTTGAACGCGTGGGGGTCTTATCAATTCCTGATGACAGCGAATACGAGGAGATGAAGGTATGAGTGAAAAAGAGGAAAAAGGTGATCAAGTTGAGCGGGGTGAACATCAGCCCTATCGGGTGCGCCTACCGGGATTTATTGCCGACGAGGAGATTGGCCTTGGCGACGTCATCAAACGAGTTACCTCGGCTTTCGGAATCAGACCCTGCGGTGGATGCGAACGTCGTGCCGCCGCGCTGAACCACTGGCTCGTTTTTACTGGCCGGGGCACGAGGTGAAACAAAGTACAGGAAACCATTTCAAACGGAGGAGAACCATGGAACAGAATGAAATAAAAGAACAACCGGTAAGCCAAACGACGACGGGACAGGGTGTGGCCGTGATCACACCATCCCAGGAAGAGATCGTCACAACCCCACCTGTCAAACAGAGTCCCTGTCCGACCTGTGATTCTGGAGCTGCCTCAGTGTCCGTCTCTTACGTGTATGCAATTGGCAGGATCGAGGCGCGCTTCCCGCGCCTTTCGGTGGAAAAGGAATTTGCCCAGGCTATAGGGCGCGCGGAGACCAAAGAACAAACCGACCAGCAGGCATTCCATAACGCGCTGTCTAAGCGCGAGAACCGCTACCTCGCGCGCCAGATGTGCTGGGTGTTCACTATTCAGGGGCTGGAAACCTACCTGCTTCAACCGAGAGATCCAGGGGATTTTGACCGGCTGGTGGAAGCCATCCAACCTCAGCTGAGTCCTATGGACATTGTGTCATCATCGGAGTGCGGGGACCTATTGCCCCACCGGAGATGTGTAATGGGCTCATGGTGCCCATCGTTGCGTTCGACCAGATTTATTCCTTCGGTCGTGATGTGCTCATGAAAGCTATTCCATGTCCTGAGAAGGCCAAACCGGAGACGTTTAGACCGGCAGCCGAGGAGGTCTTTGACAGGATCCTGCAGATGACGGATAATGCCGGGGCGACGGACGATCACCGGGCATTGAACTACATGGCCATGCGTTACCCCGCCATCTATGTCAAGGCGGCCGAAGAGTTTGCACGGGATTTTTCGCTGACCGGGTTAGAGGTACGTCCATCGCCGCTCAGCAGTACCCGCAAGATCGTCGAGGTCATCTTCTCTTACACGAATCGCAACACCGAATTCACGGAGAAGTTTTTTGTGAGGGTGGATGTGACCGAGGAGTTTCCGTTCCTGGTGACCAAGTTGTCGCCGTACTATGACCGTTGAACCTGATTATGTGAAGGGAGATGCGAAATGAACATCATGAATATTCCAGGCTTTTCAGCAGAAGCTTCGTTGTATCGGAGTAGTGCACACCACCAAGTAGGTGCAGTGTATACTGGTTTTAAGCAAGGAGGAGAAGTAGTTCCCTCCGCCTTCAAGTCTTATTACTTTTGTGATGATCGTCATCGTTTCTGTAAATCATCGATAACCGTTCCTGGTTACGTGCGCGTAGATACCCTTTGTTTCTACGACGGTATTTGTTATCAAGTAACTTCTGACGCATGACCTCAACAGGCAAATTGCCGTAACTGTTAGACCGAAAACGATTAGGAGGTTTGAAATGAACACCATGAATATTCCAGGATTTACCGCAGAAGTATCGCACGGTAAGACAAGGGGGCATTACCAATCTGTTGCTAACCGTGTCTATACCACCTGGAGTCAAGAGATTGTCTCTCAGCTTGCGGGTAGTATGTTTTCCAGGCCGCGCGGTGGTGGAGTATTTGGCGGTCTTGGAGACTACTGGGTTTGCAAGAGTAGTTGTGAAGCTACCTACTCCACATGTTTGGACACCTGTGAAGGAACGTGGGAGAATCCGAAGCCATCCAGGAACTGCCTGATTTGCGATGAGAATTACCGGGCATGCCTGCAAGCATGTAGTCGGGACATTGCCTGAGGCAGCGAGTGTAGCTCGGATGGAACGAGGTGGAGCTCGTGAAAGGTGTCCCCGGATTATGCTTCGCTGCATTCGGGCGATTTGCCATAACCGTTGAACTTTAAAAACAATAGGAGGTGTGAAATGAATATGCCAGGATTTACCGCTGAGACTTCGCTCTACAAAGGAAGCAAGCCTTACGGTATGGCTGGAACTCTCCAAGCCATACAGTTAAGCACCACTGTATACCCGCAAATGTGTCGAGCGACTGGCCCGTACGGACCTATAGGATTTCCCGGTCAAGACTGTTACGGGGCATGTTTGCACGTCTGCATGACGTTTGGTGGGTTTTTTGACCGGTGCATGAATGACTGCCAGAGCACATGTTATGAATCTTCATTTACTGCCCGGCTATGATCTGAGCGTACGGGCTAACCAAGAAAGGAGATGTGAAATGAATACCATGAATATGCCTGGATTTACCGCACAGGCCTCGCTCTACAAGACGAGCGGGCATTACCACACCGATAAACATGCAATCAATTCCTCCACACAAATGATTAGCGCGATCTACTTGGCAGCGCCGGGGCAGGATTTCCCGAACCACAAATGTACTTGCAAGGGATGCGGTGCAAAGGGGGAGGACGTCACCGGTCAATGTGCTAGTGTGTGCAAAGACAAGGAGGTGTTCGCGAAGGGATCGGAGCCCTATGACTTCTGCAAAGCGAAAGCGGCCGCGATTCGCCCCCCAATTGTCGTCTGGTACGATCCAGTAGATGTCTTTTACTATGTGAGAATGTAGCCCGCATGGCATGGAGTGGAATCCTGGAAATATCTCCTCGGATGACTCTTCTCTGCATCTGGGGTACTTACTATGACCGTTGAACTTGAAAATGTGATTAGGGAGGATGAAATGAACATACCTGGATTTAATGCAGAATCATCGCTTGGCCCAACCAAGGGCATATATGGCGGGAAGGCTGTTTTCGGCAGATCAGGTACCGGTGATGTTTTGCCCATGTTGGAACAATGTGGCAACTGCGGGACAGTTGGCGCTTTGGGTAGCATAAGAGGTATAGGATTAAGATCTTGTTGTGAAAAGGTCTGGGAGTGGAACCCGATAACAAAACAACTTGAGTTGACATCGGTATGTTGGTTCGAGAGGTGTACCCCTGAGGCTGTGCGTAATCCCTGGCTTGCGTTTTGAGCCCATGCAGAAGGACTAAGGAACGAATTCCTAAGAGGCCAGGCGCACTTTTCTCGGTAAATTGTATACAGGTTACACTGCGCTGCATTCCGGCTACTTGGCTGTTAGCATATACCAAAGATAATTTTGACGTTTTTAGAAAAAATAATTAACCCTGACAGGGTTGACTCATGAATTTCGTCACTAATCGAAGGGAGATGTGAAATGAACACCATGAATATGCCTGGATTCACTGCTGAATTGTCTCTTTAAAGGTCAAGTCAAACCTATCATTTGACCACCAGCTTTGGTCAGCCCGTGTCTGACCGGTCACTTATTTCACAGGGCAAACGGCCAACTGTCGCAAACACCAGGTTACCCTTTAAGGGTAACTCAAGGATCTCAAGAGGTGAGGTTGACTTCTTGTGGTGCTCTCTCTATTGTAATTTGATCTACCGTGCATGTGAAGCACCATGCAGAATTGAACCGTTCGGAGCGACCTGTCAGAAATGCCTTAATGCGGCATCCGATTGCGACAGAGGGTGTGCTTTCGCCTTGTTGAACCGGCCGTTAGGAGATTAAAGGGAGGAAAAAACCTGCCTGGATTTATTGCAGAAGCATCACTATACAAGACCAGCGGGCGCTACCGGTTAGCTGGCATTCCCAATGACTTGGGTGAGAGATCTTGGGGTCTGACCTTGGCAGACTGTCCGAGAATTGCTTTGAGCACCAGATGTAGTACTATATATTGACCAATCATATTAATATTAGTCAATATACTGTATGTGTTTGAGATTGTCACTGAATTCTCGGACAATCTGTGGAGGCCATTGAAAATCAAGGCATTCGTTTTCGCGTGCGTTTTTTCATCATTTTACTTACAACCTTTGGTTGCATGGAGGACCATTTTGTGAAAGTTCACCTTACGCAGGCTTGGCGGTACAGTGCGGTTGTGATGGTTTTGCTGGTGGTTGCGCTCGCGGGGTGCGAGCCTCCTCCGCCACCTTCGGTAAAAGTTCTTCCGACACTCGGCACTGATGCCGTCACATTCCATGGCTCGACGAAGAATCAGAATATTTTCGATCCGTGGTATGTGGCGCCATGTCGGGAAGAGTCGCGACGGGTCCTTGCGCCCGAGTCGGAAGTTTATGATGCCGGAGATGACCCGCTGTTACGCGTCTTTGCGATGATCGTCGATACGCGCGATCATCGCTTTACCGGCTCGCCCGCCGATCTCACGAATTACCGCAACGCCAAGCTCTCCGACTACCAGTCGAAGACGCACCAGTACTGGCGCGAGACCTCGTATCAAAACGTCAGCATCCAGTGGACGATGCCCGACCGCATCGTGCCGATGAACGGTATTTACAACGATTATTTCAATCGTACCTTCGTCGCCGCTTCGCTCACGACCCGAGGCCTCGCCGGCTCCTTTCCGCTCACGCTTGATGGCAGCGCAAACGCCACGCTCCACGTCCGCGACGCGAAGAACCGCAACAGAGACATCCTCATCGCGCCGACGGGCACGTTTCCGAATGCCGCGGCTCTGATGATCGCCTTTCAAAACAGCGTCAACGCAGTGAAAGACGTTCCATCCAACTGGATTACCTGCTCGGTCTTGGGCGGAGAGGTACACCTGGAACTCAAGAAGCTCGAAACCGGCGAAGGTTCCTTCATTCGGGTAAAGGATGGTGCGAGCCTCGGCGCGCTTGGCCTCGACGGGCCTCGCGAAACGCCAGGCTCAGGGCCGGTCCCCGCATGGCTTACTGGGAGGCCGGTCGTGTTCCCGGCAACGCTTGCAGCAAATGCGCGCGTGGACATTGAGGTGCGCGGCAAAGGTGACCCAAAAGACGAAGACGCCAAAGTTCGCCAGTTTCAGATTCCGCTGCCTGCCGGCACAATAGCAAATCCCGGCACGCTCGCGGCGCTGCTGCTGCCTGCGCTTAATGCCGAGTTCAACTGGGTCGAATCTTTCGATGCAGGTCCCGACAAACTCGGTCTCAGGCTGCGCGTAGAGTTTTCGAACGATTATGCCATGATCCGTGTGCTCGGCGGCATCGGCCTTACGCCGATCGGCCTCGATGGCCCCGTCCGTGTGGACGGTGTGATCCGTGAGGATGGCACGATCACCGTCCGCGGGGATATGGCGAATATCGTCTCCGAGGCGCTCTCGAATCTCCTCGCTGCGCGTGCGGCTGAACTTGGCATCCCCATCGACTTAGCGCACGAGGACGATCTCAATGCCCTGTTTCACAACGAGATGGGTAACTTCGAGTCCTATCTCATCCTCTTCGTCGAACAGGGGACAGGCATTGACAGCCGACGCGCCGGCGCCAGACCGTCGAACTACTTCAACGTCCGTATTCCGGGCGCGGGCGGATACGTTTTCACCGCGCAGAAACAAGCCGGCGCAATGGTCGGCTCCGGCCACAGAACGTGGCAGACCTGGGCGCATGAGCTCGGCCACGTCCTTGGCTTTGTCGATCTTTACCACAAGAAGACTTACAACCAGAAGTTCGACGTAACGCATGATTATCTCAACGCCTGGAGCCTCATGGACGACCACCCGCCCGCCAGCCACGTCGATGCCTGGCACAAGCGGAAAATCCGCTGGATTCCGCCCGCCGCGATTGCCGAAGTGCCGCCGCCGGTCAACGGCATGCCCGAGACGCACCGCTACGAACTGCTGCCGCTCGAATGGAAGACCACCGAGTATCCCGGCATGGGTACGCCGGGAAATCCGGCCCGCCAGCTCCTGCGCATCAAGCTCAGCGATCATCATTGGATTCATGTGGAAAATCGGCAGCCCGCGCCGGTTGCGTCTCAGAATCTTCCCGATGACGCCCTCGGCCTTTCGCCGCCTGACGCGAGCGGCCAGGCAGGCGGCATCCTCGTAACCGATACCGCCGATCCCTTCAGTGAAGTGCTGTACCGCTCATCCGTCACCGCGCTCAATCCTCACGGCGGTGGTGTCGCAGTCGCCCCGGCCACACTTCAGTCACGTGCCATGCACGTCGGCGACGCGCTTGATTTGAACACGACCTATCCAGCTTACGACGGCATCCGCGTCCGCGTCGTTCAATCGCTCCCGAACCCGATGGCCGGAAAACCAGAAGCCCTCGCCGTTGAGATCGATCGCTGGCCTGGCAAGTTCCTCGATCTCGAAATCCGCCCATGGCACTCGCCGACGGAATACGCCACGCATGACATCTGGATCGATTGGCCCGGCAACGGCGCAGAAGATTATCCGAACTCCGACCCGCCCCTTGGCACCGGCGATGAAGTCCACTGGCACCCGGAAGGTTCGGTCGTGAACCTCATCAAAGTCCGCGTCCACAATCGCGGCAATCTCGACGCCACCGGCGTGATCGTGCGTGCGTCAGTCAACGAACCGATGGGCGTCGGCGACAAAGGCACATTCGTCGCGCTTCCGGACTCCGCGCCGCAGGACATTCCCGGCGGCCAGTTCCGCGATTTCAAGTTCGAGTGGCCACCGAAAGGACGCGGCCACACCTGTCTGCGCGCTGAGATTTTCAGCCACAGCTCGCAGTACGGTGAGCTTGATCTCAACAACAACTCAGCCCAGGAAAATGTGACCACCTTTTCTCCAGCCCCCGGCAACAGCCCATACGAGCCGGTCGAATTCCAGTTCAAGGTCAACAACGACTTCGACCGCCCCATCGTCGTGGACCTCATCCCAGCCGGCCTCGCTGACGGGATGAAGCTCGAGCTCGAACGTGGCTATGTCGTCCTCGCGCCGGACGAGGAGATCACGCTGCGCGGCCGGCTCACGCTCGATGAGAACAAAATACGGCCTGGCCCCCGTGAGCGACGGTGCGATTACCGGTTCAACCTCCACGCCATGCAACGGACCGAGGATTCCGTCCTCCCGTTCGGTGGCATTTCGATTGGCGTTGCGCCTGGGGTTAAATCGCGGCTCGTTTTTCAGGAACTCATCCGCGAACCACAGAGGAAATTTCGAGTCTTCGGCAGGCTCGAAGGTGATTTCAGAGCCAATCAGCCGGTCGATGCTGCACTCGTTGCCTCTGACCGCAAGGCCTACGAAGGCACCGCAAAAACCGATAACAACGGTGGCTTCTCAGTCCTTCTCGACTACATGCCTCCAGGGCCCGGAGAACTGATGCTCTTTTACTTCGGCCCCGACATGGCCCACTCCTCGCTTGGCCCGGTAAAGGTGACTGTGCCGGAGCTCTGATCCTGCACGATCGTGGTTCTGCAGCCGGGTAGAGTGGATTAAGCGAAAGCGAATCCACCTTACATGGATTGTAGCCACACGGCTTTATTTTTTTTAATCGAAGCAGTTTCAACTTTCTCAAGAGGAAGGTTCTCGATAATTATGTTTGAGAGATCCTTACGAGACAGTTTTTTGGTTGCATCGAGGATTTCGATGCCAATGATGTGCCCTTTTTCATCAATGTCAATGGTAACTCCGTCTTCGATGTCAATATTATCGAGTACACGTTCCTCTTTTAGTTGGATATACAAGGCATCTGCTTCTTTATCCTATTCTATCTTCATGTTGAATTACCCCCATCCTTTCTGTTTTTTACTATCGTATAAAAAATATTGTCAAGATAAAATAATTTAATAAAATTGACAAACTCTGTATAATTGATATATTTGTAGACAAATAGATGGAGGATTATTATGGAAACTACGACTCTAAGGGTACGCAAGACAACGCAGTCAAGACTTAAAAAGATTTCCGCGGCTGAACATATCAGTATTACGGATTTGGTTGACAAACTCGTCGATGAGCATGAAAGGTCTTTCTGGAAAGGGTTTGAAGAGGAATCAATGGTTTTTCTCGATAAGGAAGAGATAGAAACACGGAAGACCTTTGAAAAGGCATCAGGAGACGGCATTGAAACACGAAGGGCCGCCAAAAAGGGGCGAAATTTGGCTCGTTGATTTCAACCCTTCCATCGGTTCAGAAATACAAGACCTGCACCCTGCCCTCATTGTTTCCGTTGATGAACTTAACAAGAGTCCGTGGGGATTGATCGTTGTCTGCCCTATTACAACTTTCAGAAAGAATAAACCGTTCAGACTTCATGTCCCCATATCTCCCCCTGAAGGAGGTATCCGCCAAAATTCAATTATACGGTGCGACCAAGTGAAATCTCTTTCTATCCAACGGTTTTCAGAACGATGGGGAACGGTAAAGGCGGATACTATGGAGAATGTGGCTTTTATATTGAAAAAGGTGTTGGGCCTTTAAACAACCCTTTTGTTTCCTCATTTTCCCTAACAGCCGGGTAGGCATCGCCTACCATTTATTTCTGATTTATGTTCAGCATTGTCCGGTTAGAAATTTGCGCAAAATAAAAAACAATAAATTTTTTTAGAAAGAGGTATTTTTTGCTTGACTTTTCGAAATAGGCAACAATGGCAAAATTTTTATAACACTTTAATCATAAAGGAGTTATAAAAATGCCATATACCATTGATCCGTTTTGCAAACAGCAAAAAATTCCCACGTTTCATGAACTGTTTATTCCTGTACAGAATATTTTTCATTCGGTGCCACCTCTTGAATCAAAAGGAAACAGGCCGTTGCAGATGAATTTCGAAAAACAACTCAAAGCACTTATTTATTACCATCTCGAAGAACATTCCTCAGGCAGAGATTTCCTTCAGGAACTCCAAGAGGATGATTTTGCCAGAACCGAAATAGCGCCTCCCGATGGTATCAAAAAGAGCAGCTTTT
Organism: Candidatus Brocadia sp.; assembly: GCA_021646415.1. NCBI lineage: Bacteria > Pseudomonadati > Planctomycetota > Candidatus Brocadiia > Candidatus Brocadiales > Candidatus Brocadiaceae > Candidatus Brocadia > Candidatus Brocadia sp. The sequence goes on along the minus strand of SOEU01000005.1, from coordinate 100,314 downwards.
TCGAGGCCATCAACCACAGAGGCCTCGAACAACTCCTCTTTATTTTCACGAAACTTCAAGCCGATGCCGCAAAGGTGCTCCCCAAGGAATATGAACATCTGGGGGAACTCGTCAGTATTGATGGTTCACTCATTGACGCAGTCCTTTCCATGCATTGGGCAGATTACCGAAAGGGGGCAAAAAAAGCAAAAACCCACCTTGGTTTTAACCTTAACCATTCTATTCCATCAAAAATTTACCTTACCGATGGTAAAGGTGACGAACGCCCTTTCGTAAACAAAATACTCTCCCCTGGTCAGACGGGAATCATGGACCGTTATTATCAGTGCCATAAAGACTTTGATCTATGGCAGACAGAAGGAAAGCATTTTGTCTGCCGTATCAAAGAGAATACAAATAAATCCGTTATAAAAACCAATCCTCTCAAGCCAGGGAGCATAGTCTTTTATGATGCCCTTGTCCTGCTTGGAACACCCCAGGTGAATCAGACAGAAAAACCTGTTCGCCTTATCGGGTATTGTATAGACGCTAAAGAGTATTGGGTTGCAACTGACCGCCATGACCTTACTGCTGAAGATATCGCTTCTCTTTACAAGCTTCGCTGGAATATTGAAATATTCTTTGGTTGGTGGAAGCGCCACCTCAAGGTCTATCATCTTATCGCACGATCACAGCACGGATTAATGGTTCAAATACTTGCAGGGTTAATTACCTATCTTCTACTTGCTATTTACTGTCACAATAATTTCAAAGAAAAAGTTTCCATCAAAAGAGTCAGAGAGTTGAGAATCAAAATAAATAATGAAGCCAGAAACTTAAACTTTTCTCCTTTTGGCAACTACAATTTCAAAGAACATGCTAAAAATTATGACCACGCAAAAACTTAACCGGACAATGCTGATTTATGTTGGGTAATTTGCGTGGATAATGGGTAATTTTACCCTATTTCGTGAGGCTTCTTCCCAACATTAGTCGCTAAACAGCAAAATGAGAATAAAAATGGCAATAATATTAGTTTTTCCCCCACTTTTGAAGCAAAAAAGTTCATTTGACCCAGTCTGTTATGTTCTTCCCAACCTTATGTCTGGTTTTTGGATAGTCCCAAATGACCTGGTTCAGGCTGCAATCCTGAACCAGCGCGAGAAATTAAACATACTCATGGATGTTAGATAGAGTCGCGCAGCCCAACCCAAATTTTAAATGCCATGAATAGTTGATGTTGGGTTTTGCATACGTCCTACCAAACATACCGACTATACCAACTATAAAACGATAATTCCCTCTTTCTCAGCGGCTTGATTCAATTTTTCATCATTTCTCCATACCATCAACAAAATCGCTCGTATCCTCGTATCTATGTAAAGATCTCTTTCATAATGCAAATAAGTTTTCTTGACATCTTAAATCCTAGTTGATATTTTATGGAATCTTTTTAAATATAATGAAGCGTTGTGTGCTATTTAAATTATCCCTTTATTATCAAGGCTGAAAAACGTGTTCGTAAAAAAAGAAAATACGGGCTTTAAGGGTGGTTTAAATCTCCTGGATGTTTATCCGCTAAAATTTTGCAATATTATAGATGAGATTTCCTCTGACGGCATACCTGAGACATTTCAATTCCGTGTCCCTGACCAAAAGGTAGCGCATATTATTGTAAATCTCTGTCCCACCGAACCATGGGCATTACCCAACTGGGTAATCCTGAAACATAAAACTCCCGCGTTCCTCAACATGTTAAAAGAAATAAAAACGAGTTATTTCCCGGATGCAAGGTTTTCTCTAGCCATAAATGAAAAAGAAGACAGAGTTGTTGAAGATATAAAGAGTTTTGCATCCAATGAAGATTGGATACAGGTCTTTCCATTGTATGCGAAATATCCTCAAGACGACCCGGTCTTATTGATGAAGTCCATTCTGGGTATGGATGTTCATTTTGGTCAGGATACGAAATCGCTCGGCGTATTGATACTGGATGCCCAAACAGTTTTGGCTATTTATGAAAGTTGTATTCAGAGAAGGAACGTGAATTCGCGCTTTATAGTTGTTTCTGGTACGTGTTTAAAGGAGAACGAGATTATCAATGTGCAACTGGGGACATCTCTTGAAAAGATCATGAAGGACAGAGTAAAAGCTATGAGCAAGTATCGTGTGTTTATCAACGGTCCCTTACGTGGTCAAGAAATAACCGACTTGTCGCAGAAAATAGACTGGTCTGTCAATCATATTGTGGTCTTAGAGGAGATAAATCGGAAAGTAATGTTTCCCATGATCAAGTCGGATGAATTAGTATTGACCACAAACTTGCTTGGTGAATTACGGCGATGCGTCTACTGTAATTTTTGTGACGGTATTTGTCCGGTAGATTTAGAGCCCGCACTTTATTATCACAGTTATATGAGAGGAGAAAAGCATAAGGCGCGCCTTTATAATCTGGGAAAATGTATCGAATGCGGCTTGTGCAGCTTTATCTGTCCGTCGAAGTTAGAACTCTTACAAATCATTAAAGAATGCAAGGCGCTGGATAAACAAAAATGAAAAAATTACTCAAACCGATAGAACCCATTCTCGATAAGGGTCTTGACAATGTGGAATCTTTTATTCATACCCATCCTAAAGTAAATTTTCTCTTTGGCGCCATTTTTGGAGCGTTTGACGGCCTTCTCCGAAGTTCTAAGGAAACGACGCATACGCAACCCTTTATCCGGAACAATTACGATGTGAAACGGTTTATGGGTGCGGTGCTGGTGGCATTGGTAGCCGGATGGGTATTACCGGCCATGTATTTTTATGGCTGGCAGTGCGTGGCAACCAAACTGCTCGTTTCATTTGTTGTTGGTATATTTGTTGTGGATGTGATCTGGGCTATTGTTGCCCGGGAGGAACATATCAGCGAGGGTGGATTTGTTTCTTGCCTGTTCATCCCGGCCATTTTGCCCCCGCAGGCGCCACTCTGGTTGGTAGGTTTGGGGGCGGCGCTGGCCATTATTTTTAGAAATATCATGGGTGGAGTGGGGAATAATCTTGTAAATCCAGCCCTTTTCAGCCGTTTGTTTTTAACCATTTGTTTTCCCGCACTTTTGGTTACCGGTTATCAAACGCCCTTTGTTGGTATGCCAGACCTCCATACCTTTCGCTACGGGCTGGATGCCGTTACCCATGCCACTCCTTTGACGGCATTCAAGGCCAATGGAGAAGTTGCATCGTATCTTTCACTGTTACTGGGTACGGCAAGCGGTTCTTTGGGTGAAACATGCCGGTTGGTGTTGATACTATCTGGTTTGTGGTTAATCAAAATGAGGGTTGCAAACTGGCGGATACCTGTGTCTTATCTGGGCAGTGTACTTGTCTTTTCGGTATTCTTCTCATTTATTTTGGGTAAGTCGGTTGCCCCGCCACTCTTTCAGCTTCTGAGCGGTGGATTGATCCTCGGGGCATTTTTTATGGCCACCGACCCCATAACGGCAACATACAATCAGACTGCAAAGTGGATATTTGGCGCCGGGTGTGGATTTGTTACCGTGCTGATAAGGGATTTTACCACATTGCCTGAAGGGGTAATGTATTCCATCTTGCTCATGAACCTCCTGGCCATACCGATTCAATCATTCATGGTGAAAATACGGTATCGTGTATGAGAATAACGCCAAAGCTTGGTCAGTTTAACCCAAACGGCATAAAACGACATAAAATGTATATCAAACGGTGCCATGACGAATAACCGAAAAATCTGTTTCATCTCTGAAATGTGCGGTTTCTTAAAAATACATGGAAGAACTTAAAAAAATTATACTTCGGGTTGTTTCGATCCTCCTGATTACCTTTTTGCCCTGCGCGGGGCTTCTGATGGTATATTTTTACACGTCTCCCAAAATTGCAGAATACTACGATGTGAAGGAGAAGCGTGCCGTATTGGATATTTTTAATATACCTTACCGTGTTAAGGAAAATAGAATATTAGGTTTTCATTTTAAGAGATACGACAAAAAGGATATCAAGGAGGTTTTTGAGAAAAACATAACCGTCGAAGAACCAACAGCGGTATCCTGGGATGTTCAACCGACCGACACGCAAACGGTCGGAGAAAGACCAAAGGGTGGGAAAAGGATATTCAAATATGTAAAAGACGGGAAACTGCAGGGTATTGGATTTGTTGAATCCAAGATGGGTTACGGTTACAACAAATCGAGTAGTATGTCTCTTTTTATCTGTGTTGAGCCTGATCTGGAAACACTGAAAGGTATTGAGGTGCTGGACCATAGTGAAACACCAGGTTTGGGAGGCAGGATTACCGAGGATCAGTTTAAGAGACAATTTATTGGGAAGAAGTTGAGACCTAAGATACTGGTGGTCAAGGAAAGGAAGGCTGGAGGTATCAATGAGGTGGATGCGATTACAGGCGCCACGAATACAAGCAAAGGAATCGAGTCTTTTCTGAATGATGCCATGAAAGAATTTTGGGAAGGGCAAGGGGATATTAAATGGTAGGGCTAAAGCGAAACATACGAAAAATTTCTAAATATTTCATGAGGGATAACCTTATCTTAACGGCCGGTGCCGGACTTGGGTTCTGCTCTTCCCTTGCGGTAACGAATAAACTGGAAAATTCCCTGACCATGGGAATCGGTGTAACACTGGTAACGGCTGGCAGCTTTTGCATGGTCTACCCCTTCAAGCGGCTTATATCTACAGCCGGGACGCATCATAAGATTTCCCTTTTGATGATTATTGTATCTGTCTTTGTGGCCATCTTTGGATTTTTTGCACAGGCATTTGTTCCTGAGATTACGGCCAATATAAAGGCATACATCGACCTTATTACGACGAATTGCATCGTGCTTGCCGTTATCTCCGAGGGGTTGACCGTTGACTTTTGGGAGGCGCAAAAGAAGATATTGAAGGCCTGCCTTGGATATTCCATGGCTTTGATCCTGCTTGCATTTTTGCGGGAACCTCTGGGTTTTGGAACTGTTATGGGCTTTCCCGTGCTTTCGGAAACATTCCCGAGGGTTGTTCTCATGGTTACACCGGTGGGGGGATTCTTTGCGCTTGCCGCCTTCAGGCTCTTGTTACGCCCTTTTCTTCTCAGGGCGGGGATTGTATATCAGGAGGTTTCTTCTTGTGAATGTGCCGCTGCTACAAACGGAGGAGTTCCCATTGTCACATCCCGTCCGAAGCGGGGAATTTCCAGGGTATCTTTGATTGCAATAGGGTTGGGTGCTTGTCTGTTTGTTAGCCTTATTATTCATATGCAAACAATCCCGACTCTTCATCAGCATTTCCTCATTCTTTTCCCTGTCCTGCTCAATGCCCTTTTCTTTGATGGGATTGTGCTCAGTAAACTGTTAGGGATATGCCCCTTGCTAAACAAATCACGCCAAATTGATGCGGCATGGAAGATGGGAGTCGCTGTGATTATTGTAATAACATTATCCACGGCATTAAACTGGTTGGTATATCATCAAATCCTGGTCAGGTGCAGTGATTTCCTGTCCACATATTCGCCTCTCCCTATCCGGTTAGAAACTATTTTCTATCTGACGGTCTTCATCGTTACTATTGCCGTGTTCGTGCAAATTTTGAGTGTGCTATTAAGGAAATTTGCAAAGAATGTATACGAACAGATGGGTCAGTTCCTGGAACTCATCACGGTCAACTGTATTGTCCTTGCCAGCGCCACGTTTACGATTCCTACAGGGGCAAAGTTTCTGGTCACAACCGTGACGGCGCTTGGATACGGACTTCACTGGATGATGGTCGTTGTGTGGCTTGCCTTGTTGAGACGTCAGCGTCTCTTCGTTCCAACTACGGCATGGGATGAAGATACCATTGCTATTTTGCTTTTGGGTATAATGGCTGCCATCTTTACTGGTATTGGTATGATTCATATATTTTAAGCTTGGAGTGAAACAATGACCATCCCCCTTATACTTGGTGCAGGTATACTTGCATTGTTGGTTTTGCTGCTCAGTATATTTAGCGAGATAGCCTACCAATTCTTTGGGCGCGGTGAAAAACGCAAGCTTACGGTATTGAGTGATGACGAGTACAAGAAGGAGTTAGATATCGAAGGGGGGGAAAGGCTTCTTTCTTTACTTCAAAATAGGGGATTTAACATTCCTGCCGCCTGTGGGGGTATGGCTACCTGTGGCCAGTGTAAGGTAAAACTCCTCACCGATGTTGGGACTTATACGGCTGTAGAAACTCCCCATTTTGACATGCGTACAAGAGAGGCAGCCAGGAAATTTTTAGAGCAGGGAGAAGGTGATGGATATGTGCGACTGGCCTGCCAGGTCAGGGTCGAAAAGGATATTAACCTGTATCTTCCGAAAGATACTTTGCATGTGAAAAAATACACCGCCCGGGTGATTAAGAAAAGGGCGCTTACCAGCGATAAGATGGAGGTGTGGCTCAAACCATCAAAACCTATTCAATATAAACCCGGACAATATATCCAATTAGCAATTCCTGAAGATTTTGTAGAAGAGCATTATAAAAAGTATGGGGACTTTATCAAGGAAGCCTGCAAGAACGTGGGAAAAGAATTCATTCCGTATATGCCAGGTACCACGCTGTACAGAGGATATTCTCTGGCTTCCACAGAGCCGGAACTTTTAAAACTCATTGTTCGAATGGCCCCTGTTGATCCGACCATGTCCATAGAAAAGGGCGGCCCTCCCTGCATAGGGCCGAGTTGTGTGCATAACTATATCCTGGAGAAAAGCCTGTGGAATTTTTTCCGTGGTGAAAAGATTCGTTTTACCGGACCATATGGCCATTTTACTCTGAAGGAGGAACCGCATACCGCCGTCTTTGTGGCTGGCGGGGCAGGTTTGGCGCCCATTATGGCACTTTTGGAACAATGGTTTCAGGAAGGCAGGCAGGATAAGGCGATATTTTTCCTGGGTGAAAGACGATTCCAGGATATTCCCATGGCTTATTTACCTAAGTGGTTAAACTGGCAAAGAAAGAACCACAACTATAAATTTGTGCCAGTGCTTTCAGGTGCATTTCGGGGCGATAATCCTGCCGAGCTGAATGATGTGGACAAAAAATGTCTTCATTGCGTTTCTCCGGAAGGCAAGCAGATTATCAAAGAACAAGGGCTTGTGGATGAGACGGACAATCAATGGAAGGGTGAAGTCGGGTTTATCGGGCCACTGCTGAGAAAATATCTCTCGCCTGATTTAAATATTGCGTTTTATCTCTGTGGGCCATCACCTATGACCGTTACCGTTATTGACGCAGCAGCCAACCAATTGAACTTGAAGAAGGAAAATGCCTTGTTTGACGACTTTACCGGCACCCTGACTCCCTCTGTAGACCTGATCTATCAAAAACTCGAAATCAAGGAAAAGATTTATAGCTTAAACATACCCAACGCCGACAAAATCATCGAAAAGATTGGCCAAATCCTTATCATCCAATTGATATTGAAAGACAAGATTGAAGAAAGCTACCGTTTCCTTGACCGGGTAAGAGAGTCACTTGGGAAGTCAGCACAGGAATTGGAATCGATGCTTCTTTCATATAAAAGTTGAGATCCGAAAACAAGCCTTTTCATCTTTCAAGGTTTTTACTTTGCTTGTTCCCAAACTCTGTTTGGGAACATCAATGTAACGAAACTCTGTTTCGTGTACAGTAAAATAATGAGGTGTAGTTGCTTATTTGATTATTCAAAAGATTTTCACAAGAAGTAAAATCTTGATGTTTAGTAATTTTAATGTTAAAGGGTGGCACGGACAAAGTTGTTTGTCCTTGGTCAACTTGACTATCTTTTTTTTCTGTACTTGTGCCTTTTCTGCTAAAATGTATTCACAAGATTTTTTTCCCATTACAGACTTTAGTAAGGAGGAACTGGCTAAAGGCGAGCCTGTGGGCTGGAAGACCCACAAAGGTATTTGCAGGGAGATTAAGAACAGGATTATGCCAAAAATAGTGGAAATAGAAGGCCGAAAGATGCTGTATGTGAATGCCCGCGATAACGGCTCTATCCTTTTTAAACCGACTGGTTTAAACCCGAAAGAATATCCCTTTTTGAGCTGGGACTGGAAGATATCCAACATCCTGCCGGAAAGCCGGGAAAAAGAAATCGGTGGCGACGATTACCCTGCCGCTGTGTGTGTGGTTTATGGTAAGACGGTTCTTTCCATACCATATTGGTACAGGATATTAATCTATGTTTATGGAAATAACGTGCCTGTGGGGGAACGATTTGAAAATCCCTGTGAGGTCAAGGCAAGGATGATTGTCATGCAGAGTGGTGAAAAAGATGCGGGGAAATGGCTCAGTTACAAGGTGAACCATTACCAGGACTATATCAGGGAATTTAGAGAGGAACCACCCAGGATTATCTATGTAGGGATTCAGACCAACGCCGACCGCACTCACGGAAAGGTTGAGGCATGGTACTCGGATATTTTTCTGAATAAATACTAACTCAAGGTTGGGTAATGCGGAATGCATCAACATAATCCATCGAGTTTCCCTTTGGAAAAGGGGATTTAAGTAATGATGGGTTTGCTTTGCTTAACCTATCCTTATAAAAACTAGATTCTGTTATGGATAAATTCAGGCATGGTTTTCATTAACCATCCAATAAGTCTCCATCTTTTAGTGATATAGGCATGTTTCTTTTTTCTTTCAATAGCATTATAAATTTGTTGTGCCGTTTTCTGTGGAGAAGCTACCCAAAAAAGACCTTCACCTTTTGCAAGTGCTGTATCCACAAAACCTGGCTGAATGTCAGTTACAATAATTGGCAAGCCCTTTTGTGATATTTTTTTTCGTAGTCCTCCATGTAATTTGAAATAAAGGCTTTTTGATGCGTTATAGGCTGGAGAACTACTATCACCTCTTAGAGTTGCTATTGACGATATACCTACTAAATGACCCGAACCTTTTAACAAAAAATGATGCATAGCAACATTTGCCATTGCAGTAAAACCAGTGACATTGATATCAATAGTTTCTCTTTCATCGGACCAATGCAAATCGTTATTAATAAATCCGATACCTGAACTGATTACAATAAGATCAACATCTCTCATTTCAGAAATCAGGTCGTTCAGTTGATTCATTGCTTCATCAGGCTTCGCTACATCAATATGCTTGATAAAAGAATCGTTAGGGAGTCCGTCCTTAAGTTCATCAAGTAAGTGCGTACGCCTTCCTGCAAGCCCAACAATATAATTATTGGGTCTTCTCCCTATCGAGTGGGTAAAAATGAGCCATTTTTGTTTCGAATTAACTATCAGGCAGCATGCAGGTCAAGATTTTGAGCCGGAGATATTCTTCGTCTCGTAGACCATAAGCTCGGCGTTGAATGACTCTGATTTTATTGTTCAGACCTTCGACAAATCCGAGCGAAACCTTATTTTCGGGTTTGCAGAAGGCGGCGATGCCATCCCAGTGGCGTTCAACCAGTTCTGCAAACTCCTCATAAGGCTTAAGCCGTTGCCATTTTAACGAGGCCTTCCAGTTATCAAAAAACTTTCTGGCCCAGGCCTCTGACGTATAGCTCCATAACTGTCCAAATGTCTCTTTGAGGACATATGCTGTGTTCAGCCGTTTGTTGGCAGTCAGAAGCGTCTTTAATGCCTTTCTCCCGTCTATCGTAAGGTTCTCACGATGAGAGAGGAGGGTATATTTCTGACCCTTAATGAACTTACGATCTTTGCCACTCAGTCTGGCATATTCGCTCTTTCTCACTTTGTCTAAGGCATCGTTCAGATGCCTTATGACATGAAATTTATCGTAAAGGATGGCAGCCTGTGGTGCGTGACAACGGGTGGCATTTTCAAAGGCCTTCCACATGTCCATAACCGCAAGCCGTATCTTCTTGGTTTTGTGCAGCCCCAGCCCGTCATAGAAGAGATTCATGCTCTCTTCTGAACGGTCTTTGCCACCAAACCAAATCGCTCGCTTCCTCTCAAGGTCGCTCACTACGATGCGGTAACTGTGACCTTTACGAATAGAAATTTCATCAATACCGATTACCTTTGGACCTGGTTTTCCGGCACGGCGGAGTTTCTCCCGCAGGTACTGCTTCTCGAGTTCCTTGACGGTCTTCCAGTCCAGGCGCAATTCCTCGGCAACGTCTTTAATCGTCTGGGTATTGCATCGCTTGCCAACATAGAAGGCAAAGCGCTTGGTGTAGAAAGGATTATCCGCAAGGAACTCCAGCTTCTCTTGCTTCACCTTGTTGCAACTAAGACAGAAAACACGGCGAATCTCAAGTTCGAGGTACACACGCCTGTTGCCGCAGGAAAGATCACGAACTTGCCTATCTTTGCGGTCATAGGTGGTTCGGTGTACTCTGCCGCAGGTACCGCAGACGGTTTTTTTCCCTGTCGGGTGAGCTTTATTACTACGGCATTGGAATCACCAAAAACACCTGATACCTTATGCTGTGGCTTAAAACTACAGAACTGATATGCATCATACAGTGATCGTTTTTTTCTCATGCAATTTTATATCACATTTTTAGATGCAGAAACAAGCGTAAAACTCTCTCAAATCAAGGGTTCTGAGACTTTTTCCTCTCATTTTTACCCACTCGATAGGGAGAAGACCCTAATTATTTTGGGATACAACTTTGGCTAATTCTTTTCCTATTCCTGATGTTGCGCCAATAATGATTGCTTTCTTCGCCATATTATTTTTGTTTCATTTCTTAACTTATAATGTTTGAACTCTGGCAGAGGAAATGCGTGGCGTTTCCGATTGCCCGAAGCGAAGGTCAGAACGATAAGACAGAAGCATGAACTACCGCAGGTTACCAGGTAACTACATCGAACCAGCAGTATTTCGTCTCTTTCGTCCAGCCATGCTCGTCCATAAAGACGACCTTGACATCGACCCTGCCTGTGCTGCTACTTGCGTAGGTCTTGCAGGTGAACGCTTTCCACCCGGTATCGTATATCGTTTCCGAATAGCTAATCGCGCCACTCAATTCAAAGGAGACTTTCTTAACCGAATCATCGTCCGTCTTAGCCGTTACCTGCACCTGTTTCTCCGCGTAAGCACGAGATGGGCTTTCCAACCAATATGAAGCCATGATTACCTCCCCAGGTTTTCCCTCCGGACGTCTACATGGGATTATACTGCCTATATGCAGCCTTTTATTACGGCTATCATGAAAATTTATGTTGCAAATATATAATAAAGTGAGCTATTTTGTCAATAAAGATGTAATATTTAAAGTGTCGTAAGCGGTAGACAGTTGGCAGTAGACAGAAGATGAAAAATTTTCATTGCCAACTGCCAACTGTTTACTGCCAACTGTTTACTGCCCTATGTCACTGAACATTCCAAACCTAGAAAAGAATAAACTCTTAGCCCCATTTACCACATACAAAATCGGTGGGCCGGCGGATTTGTTTGTCGAGGTTCATACCATTGATGAATTAATACATGCCTTATTAGAGTCTCGCCGTAACGGCATTCCCTTTTTTTTACTGGGCTGCGGGGCTAATATTTTGGTTACGGATAAGGGGTTTCGGGGGTTGGTGATTCGTAATTTAGCAAATAAAGTCACCTTCTCCGATAACGGTAAAGTAGTGGCAGAAAGTGGTACAATTGTTGCTGATCTTATCGTGCAATGTTGCGACCGTGGTTTATCCGGATTCGAACATTTTGTCGGTATTCCCAGTACCGTTGGCGGGGCTATGTGGCAGAACTTACATTTTTTATCACCCGACAGAAAGCGGACGGTGTTTGTTGAGGAAATAGTACAGACCAGCCGCATTCTTGCAGAAGATGGGCAGTTTTGTACGGTCAGGGTTGATTACTTTCAGTTTGATTATGACAAGAGTATCTTGCAGAAGCGGAAAGATATTGTGCTTGATGTTACATTTCAACTCAGTCCAAAGCAGAAAGAAGAAATACAGGCGGTGATGGATGCAAATATGGCATGGCGTAATGCAAAGCAGCCGCAACTAGCAGAATACCCAAGCTGTGGCTCAGTATTTAAAAAAATTAAAGATGTTGGGGCTGGAAGGCTAATAGAGCAGGTCGGGCTTAAGGGTGCACGTATTGGTGGAGCGGAGGTATCGAGGAAACACGCAAACTTTATCGTCAATACAGGCAATGCCAGGGCTGCCGATATCCTGCAGTTAATTCAGCATGTGCAGGAGGAAGTGAAACGGAAATTAGGTTACGACTTGGAAACAGAGATTACGGTAGTTGGAGAGTTGTAACTGCGAATATTATAGAGTGGCTTATCTGCTATTAAAATATGTAGTAAGCAATAGCCAGTTGACAGTAAGCAGTTGGCAATGGGAATTTATACCTTCTGTCTATTGCCAACTGCTTACTGTCAACTTAAGACGAATGAGCTAATAATCACTTGAAAAAGAAGTTTCTCAGAATTGCAGTGAAAAAAATAAATAGGGCAAGCATCCTGTTTTGCTGTTCACAGAATACCTGCCCTGTTCGCCTTTACCTTAACCAACCTTTACCGAAATCTGTTTCGGCTTTACTTCCTCTTTCTTTTGCATGGTAATCTCGAGCACCCCGTTTTTGCACTCTGCCGTTACTTTGTTTGTGTCTACGGAGGAAGGGAGATCTATGGAACGTGAGAAACTGCCATAGCGTCTTTCCATGCGATAGTAATTTTTCCCCTTTTCCTCTTTTTCTTCCTTCTTTTCACCCTTAATTATGAGGGTATCTCCCTGGATCGAGATGTCTATTTCCTTCGGGTCCATACCAGGGATTTCTGCCTTCACGGTAACTTTGTCAGCCGTTTCCGATAAATCAATAGGTGGTACCCACGTACCCGCCATGCCAAATTCAGTTAACTCTCCTCCTCTGAAAAACCGGTCAAACATCCGATTCATTTCCTCCTGCATGGAAGAAATGGATGGCAACTGCGACCACTTTATCAAATCTTTAGCCATACGATTGCTCCTTTCAAAAAATGAAAATGAAAGATATGAAATACATTTACTTTATTGTGTTAGCTAAAACAGTGCCAATTATGGATTTGTCTATATTTTTTTGTATAACCTATTGCAAAAAAATAATTTATAAGATAATGATGGTATTCATCTTGGTATGATTAATGCTGTCAATATGGCAGTGTTGCGTTATAAAATGGCATTATTTATGAAAGTAATTTTTAATTTTCTTGAAAATTTTAAGTAAAGTTTGCTAGTATATTGAGTTATGGAAATAAACAGAAATACGATAATTAAAGACCTCATCGAATCTCATCCAGAGACACTCGCTGTATTCAAAAAGTATAACCTTGTCATAGCGGGCGGGGTTCGTGGGCCTAATGAACCCATAGCCTTTTTTGCCAAGGCGCACGAAGTTGATTATGACACCCTTGTTAAGGAGCTCAACGAGGCTATTGAGAAGGGTGGTGGGGAGCATATTGAAATCCCAAAGCTTGAAGAAGACAAGATTTATGAAAAGTTTGTTAAAACAGCGATTGTTTTAACGCTTACCGTAGGTGTGACATTTGGCGCCATCATACTGAGTTACATCGCTATTAAATTAAATTTTAATTCAATTTATTATACACTCATTCAGGCGCACGGTCATGCGCAGCTTTTTGGCTGGGTGGGACTTTGCGTTATGGGCTTTGCCTTATATATTGTACCGAGGGTAAAAAATGCCGAACTCAAACACAGGAACCTGACAAACCTCTGTTACGGACTCATTATAACAGGTATTTCGCTAAGGACTATATTACAACCCATGCCGTTTCATGCCATCAGGTTCTTACTTCCCATATCCGCTATCTGTGAGATTACTTCGATATGTCTCTTTGCATTTATTATCTTTAGTACCATATTTTCCAGCAAAGAAAAGGTTGGCATCTTTGATAAGTTTTTCAAGGCGGGAATTATCTGGTTTCTCATCTCCACGTTCATAAATTTTGGGATGATATGGTATATATATAAACATGCTATTTATGAAATTCCCAAGGTCGTTTTCAGTCCTTTTGTGCATCTCTACCTCTTCGGTTTTGTATTCATGTTCATCTTTGCCATAAATATCAGGACGGTATTTGCCTTTCTTGATATCAAGCCCGTCAGAGAAAAGGCAGTCGATTTGACGTTTTGGGTCATGAATATATCGGTTCCGATTTATTTTGTTACCCACATGTTTGCGAATAATAGCATTGTTGCGCTTCGGCTTTCACAATTTATCGTATTTCCTATAGCCTTTGCGATTATCATGTTCATATACGGTCTGCGTATCTTTGAGCGGTCTACCAAGGAACTTCATGACGTGGTGATGGACAGGAGTTACGCCAAAACTATTCGCACTGCATATATCTGGCTCATTGTCACCACGGTTATTCTGCTCATAATCCCATTTCTGGGGCATGGTTCCGAATTACAACGAAGGTTTCACGGATCACTGAATCATGCCGTTACTGTGGGTTTTATCACGATGATGATTATTGGGTATGCATCGAAAATGATCCCTACGTTTAAAGGGATCGACATGTATAGCTTAAAATTATCAAACATTACCTTTATCTTATTGAACACGGGTTGTTTTCTTAGGGTATTTTCACAGATATTAGTGGGCACGAGTGGAGGCAAGACCATATTCTATGCTACTATGGGGAGTTCTGGTTGGTTTGAACTAGCGGCATTGGGTATCTTTGGTTATAATCTGTGGAAAACCCTGAATACTACGCAGGAGGCAAAACCGCTGGTCTCCGCTAAGAAGTTAACCGAGATCACAAAGGACACAAAGGTCTTTGATGCAGTAGACCAATACCCGGAAACGCTACAAATATTTCTCGACTTTGGGTTTAGTCAGATGGCGAACCCGGTGATGAGAAACACTATGGGCAGGGTTGCAAGCATAGAAATGGCAACCAAGATGCACAATGTTGATATTGACAAATTCCTAAAGGTCCTTAACGACAAAATTGCTTCAAAAAAATAAAAGCATTTTGATTTTTTACTTGACGTAAATACCATGAGTATAATATAAGTATCCAGAAAGAATAACATAACGATAAAGGCAAACCCTGAGCAATCAGGGGACGCAAAGTAAAGGGTCTTGCTAGCCGTTTAAGCGGTTTAAACAGTTTAAACCGCATATGAGACAGCCTTACTGCCGAAGATGGTAACAAATGTCTTTGCAGTAAGGCTTTTTTATTTTATGGATGTCTTGCAAAAAGTTTCGTGCACAACCCTATTACTCTGTGGTAATCGTGTATTACTTTATTAAAACGTAAGTGTGCTATTTTGGAAAGGAGGCAGGAAAATGAAAAAAGCTGGTCTATTGCGTATTACAGCGAGTTGTTTGGTTGTTGTAGCTGCGGTAGGTATTTCCTATGCATGGAAGGGTGGTATAGTTCTTGCGAAAGAAGATATAGAGGCCAAGCATAGTGCAGAGCCTACACCTACCCGTTCATTGATGCGAGTGATCAGTTCCCATATGTCCAGGATCCTTGAGGCCATAATGGATGGTGATCATGATGCTGTAATTAAGGAGTCTAATGCCGTTGCAGAAAGTAGTCAAGCCATAATGAAAAATTTCTTTCCTGAGGGTGGACAAGTTGGAGAGTGGTTCAAAGAGACGGGTAAGGATCCAAAAAACGCTGAGGATGTACAGGCTGTAAAAAAGGATTTTGAAAAATATATGAAAACTGTTGCTGATGCCGCAAAGAATGTTGCCGAAACTTCAAAAAAGCACAATATTGTAGAAACGTATAAAAGCCTTGATGCAATGTTGAAAAATGCGTGTTTTACCTGCCATGAGACTGCCCGGCCAAAATGGCCAGAGTGGCCGGAATGGATGCAAATAAGCGGTGGTTAATCCCTTGCGCAGTATAGCATCACCAAACGTCGTCTCTCTTTCCCCGCCTTGCAGGGCGGGGAAAGAGGGGGGATTATAAGTTTAGTGTGTTCATCATCTCTCTTAAAAAAGCGGGTAAATCCGAAGGCTGTCTTGATGTGACAAGATTACCATCGACAACAACCTCCTTATCCTCATACATGGCACCGGCATCCTTCATTTCCTGAGCCACAGACTTATAACAGGTTGCATGTCTGCCTTTTAACAAGCCTGCTGTTATCAGTGTCTGCGGCCCGTGACATATGGCAGAAACGGGTTTGTTCTTCTGAAAAAAATGTTTTACTATTTCAATGGCTGCCCTTTCTTTCCTTATGGTTTCAGGGGCCTTTCCACCAGGGAGGATAAGAACATCATAATCACCGGGACTCACCTCCTGCAAAGTTTTGTCTACTGTTACCTCATAACCGTGCTTCCCCTTTATCTTGTCCTTTCTTATGGATGCAATGTCTACCTGAATTCCCTCTTCTTTTAATCGATAATACGGGACAAGAAGTTCAGAGTCTTCGAAATTGTCTGCGCTTATTATCAGTGCCTTCATAGCATTCCTCCTCCAATTTGTTTCGGATTTCGATATTCGAATTTCGAATTTGTTTACTCTCTTTCCTCACCGGGAATAACGAACTTTAACCGTCGGTCACTGAATAGATGATTCATTGGGGTCACTTGCTTATCACGTGCGATTTTTGGGTTAATTTCAAGAACGATTGCCTCATCCTGATCAGATGAGGCACGATATAAGACTTCCCCCTTTGTCCCTACAATCTGGCTGGTACCGATAAAAGTAAGCGCTTCTTCCGAACGTTTCTCGGTACCGATACGATTAGCAGTAATAGCAAAGACCCTATTTTCAAGACATCGTGTTATCATAGCCTGTGGACAATACGGCAGGACAAGGTTAGCTGGGTGACAGATAATATCTGCTCCCTTTAAGGCCAGGTATCTTGGGACTTCGGGAAAGAACCAATCAAAACAGATCATGATACCAATCTTTGCATACCCGATGTTATAGACGTTCAATTCCACATTTCCCGGCTCGAACCACTTTTTTTCATTGTGGAATAGATGGAGCTTTCTATAGCAGCCAATGAATCCATTTGGTCCTGCCAATACAGCCGAGTTATAACAATGCCCTTTTTCCCGTTCAGACAGGCCTGCTACGATATAAAGATGTTTTTCTTTTGACAGATTGATCAGTGTACGTGTCGTTTCTCCATCAGGAACTTTTTCTGCCAACGCAAGGGTTTCTTCTTTTGATGTAAACTGATAACCGGTATTAAATAATTCCGGTAAGACCACCAGGTCGGCATCTAGTTGCTTTATTAGCTGAATAGCATTCTGTAGATTCTCATCCTTTTTCCCAAAAATGGGTGATGTTTGCAAAAAACCAACCTTCATCGCATTTCCTTCAAGTTAAAAACAAAACTTCGTTCTTTATTGAGTGTACTAAGGATTATGAGCGTGACCTCCTCATCGGGTTCTATATAATAATTTGGGAAATCATACCGACATGTGGCGCGATAGGTTGTGGGGATTCTGATTCCAATGTTTGCAGGTTTGGCATGTGTATCGTTTTGCTCATTGACAGGTTGAATAGGTTTATTTTTATACAATAATATTGCTCGATAATCCCTGGCAAAATCAGGAGAATTTCCATATAGTACAACACGAAACGACAAAATATCCTCCATCTCTGAAATAGACTGATATATTTGTGCTTCCGTTAACTTCCCGGCGGCCAGGGCTGCCTCTCTTGCTTCATACGCCAGGAGGCTGAATTTCGTATTTAATGCAGCCCATTCATATCCATCATTCGATACATTTACCCAATCACTGAAGAAGGAGATATAATCGAGGTCTTTGTTTTTTTCACCATATTCAATAGCCTCTTTGATTTGCTCATCAGACAGGAAAAAGTATACAGCATCCGCATCTTTGGAAAAGGCGAAAAGCAGAACCATCATCCACAAGAAAAGAAATTTTTTTCTCATTTTTATTCACAATAACACGAAAGAATCCTTGAAATCATTGCAAAATTATCCATATAATAATAACAGAATTTAGCCAATAGTGTATAGGAGAAAAACTGTTTGTCTGCCACAAATGGGATTGCAGAATTTATGAAGGTAACATTCCTGGGCACCGGTACTTCACACGGCGTTCCCATGATAGCTTGTAATTGCAGGGTTTGTACGTCTAATAATCCGAAAAATAAACGGATGCGTACTTCTGTATTGGTCAGTAAAAATGGGTGCAATATCCTCATTGATGCCACACCGGAACTGAGACTTCAGTGCATTAAAAACAATGTCACAAGACTGGATGCAGTGCTTATTACCCATCCCCATGCCGACCACATTTTTGGTCTGGACGATCTTCGGCGATTCAATATGGTTCAACATATGGATATCCCCATTTATGGCACTTCTAAGACACTCGCTACCATACGAAATGCCTTTTCCTATGTTTTTAACAACGAATCAGATCCGGGTGGTTATAAACCCAGATTTTCTATGAACGTCATTCATGATAAAGTAAAAATAGGCAGCCTTTCTGTCGTGCCTATAGAAGCGATTCACGGTGGTGGGCAGGTAACGGGTTACCGGTTTGAGAAATTCGCTTACATTACCGATGCAAGCGAGATACCAGCCGGATCGCTGGAAAAATTAAAAGACCTGGATGTACTTGTTTTGGGAGCACTTCGCTATATCCCTCACGTAAAACACTTCAGCATCGAGCAGGCATTACGTATCGTCGAGCAGTTAAAACCACGGAAGGCTTACTTTACTCATATGTGTCATGATATTGAGCATGAAGAAGACAACAGGAAGCTTCCGGCGGGCGTCGAGTTTGCCTTTGATGGACTCGTGATCGATTTTTAATGAATATAGGTATTCTCTACCAACCGAAAAAGCTACGCTCTGAAATTTTTCGTATTTCTTTTTCGTCTGCCCATTCAATAATACCTGTTTCCAGATGCATCAGATTAAGAGTGAATTTATAATAAATGTCGCGAACATCTTCAGCTTTTTTTACAATGCTCGAAAAATTACCGTAGAGCATATATTCAGCCCCAATCTGCTGACCAAAGGCTGCGGCTGTGGCTTTATTAACCATGCCACTTTCATTTTGGAATTCAAACTGTTTCTCAACAGCATCTACCTTTGTCATGTCAACAAATCGAAACTTGCCAGAACGCAAGATCTTCGTCCTTATAGAATCAGTAATTGATTCTGTATCGATATGTTCTAACGTTTTATTTTTAATGGTATTTACAAATATAACAGGGCGGCGTTCATTGGTCACCTGTACAATGGGGGGAAAGGTAAGGAGCGAGTCAACCATTTTGTTAACAATCTGCTGTAAATCGGTAGACCCAAAGTCGGTTGTTGTTGTTTCGACCTTTGTGGCATCTTCATACTTTACGCTCGTAGAGCACCCTGTAACAATTACGATACTTAATCCGCATACAAATTTCTTTAACCCCGGCATTCTCTGTATCCTCCTTGTTTTATAATTCTCATACGTTTATCTCAAATTTGAAAAGGGAAAAGCTCGTGCCTCTTTCATCAACTTAATCGTTATGCAACTCCCGTATTTTTATCTTAAATTCTTTAGCATTGGGATTAGGAGCGACACCTTGCAATGACTTGGATTCGTTTCCATAGAGTATTACAGGAGTCCATGCATCGGTGTCAGGGTCTAATTCGCGTCCGCCTTCATCAAACCAGGAGAACTTGAACTGCAAATTTAAGGTATCATTGTCTTTGTTAAGCAAAAAGACATGAGCCCTGAGCAGGTTTCCAACAAAATCAGATTTCATATCCACTAGTTGAATGTTCCGGGCTAAACTGTCGTTATGAATGATCACATTTTTTCTGTATACTGTTTGCCCGTCTTGTCCGGTAGTTGCAGACAGAGAGCCTTCAATACCAGCTGTGGTGGAACAACCAATGAAGGACAATGCCATCAAAATAATTATAAACCCATAATAGTTTAATTTTGTATGCTTCGAAGTTACTTTTGTATGGCTGGACATGATATGTATACCTACCCTTTCCTGATCCTTCTATTTAAAAAGTTATTGATGTAGTGTAAAGTTCTGATTTTATCCGTATCACTCTTAGTATAGTTTTTTTATTTTGATTTATTAAAATATCAATATATGAGGATGCTTTCGATGCTTCATGTACCAGATGCAAACGATGTGCTCCTTCCGGAAGATGAATACGCATGATCTGAACATCTTGTGGTAATGTTAACCAGCTTCTTACGTCTGCCCTCTCCGAAACTACATTGTAAAACGAGGAAAATATCTGTCCTAAACTTCCTGCTGAATCTTTTGCCTTTTGTTGAATGGCAGCCTTGGCTGCTGCCCTGATGATGTGTCTGATGACCATGGCAGGTACTTTTTCCTTTAACGATTTCACAGCCAGTGCCTGTACATGGCAAATAGATTCCGCCGTACCCAAAAAACCGCTACCACCGGATTCAGACAGAGAAAGCGGTTCTACCTCAGACCATTTTATATGATAAATAGGAAACGCAATTGCCAATAGACCATTTGGAGTAGGAATCGGGATTTGAATTTCCCTTTTTTGCGGAACCAAACCATTCTCAAAGAATACCACAAGCTCTCCGGTTTTCCCACCACCCGTACTCTTCTTACCTTTAACAGAGTTGATGCCAAACCGGGAAGCATAATCTTCATATTCCTGGTTCATTTCAAGATCTTTTGCCAGGCGCATTACATCCCGTTGTAAGTAAGCATTGTCAGGAAATATTTGAAGGGCTTTTTTATAGTCAATGTACGCATCGTTCGGTTGATTCAGCAATTCATATACTATTCCGGACATATAAAATGTGTAAGCATTTTGGAAAGAGTTCTTTACCTTGCCGGCAACATCATCCATACCCTGATAGGCTGAATTAAGATTGTTATAGGCCTGTTGTGTATCAATCTTTTTGTCCCTTGCCTTTTCTTCCGCCCTGGCAAGTTCCTTTTCATGCATTTCTAATGCTAATTTCTGTTCAAGATTTGCACGTCTGACCTCAACGCCAGCGCCTTCAAGATCTTTTTTCGCCAGATAGTTAAATGCCTGGAATTGGTACATAAATACTTTTTCATACCCATCTCCCCTGTAAGGAATGGTGTTATCATTTGCTAATAAAGAGGCGGTCTGTGCTCCAACATCAGAGGCGCTTATGACTGCCTTTTCCTCCATCTGACGAACAGCTGCTATGGCTGCCTCAAAATCTTTCATGCTTGAATCTGTATCATTCTTTATCTGTGCAATACGACCGCGCTCCAGGAGATAGAGAATTTTGTCATTGCTTTTCCGGTACTTATTAAGAATTTTAAGGGACTTGTCAAACTGGCGGGTTGCGAGATCGTCAATCAACAAATTCATTTTAGATGTATAAGAAGTGAAGACGCTTGTAGTGGAACAACCGGCGACAGGTAGCACAAAAAAGACTGAAGCGCAAAAAAAAAGTCGTCTCAATCGACACAACATAAATCTATATCTATCGGCCACTTTCTCGTCTCTTTGTCATCCCACGTAATGGCAGTCACTTCTTTACTCTTATGTATCTGTTTTATGATTGGAATTATATAGTTGAATTATAAGGTGTCAAGGTCATTTACACGAAAGAAGGCGTTTAAAATTGTAATTGCTATCCTTGGTAAATTGTATTATCTTAATTTAGCTTATGAAAAAATACATGATTATTGGTATCCTATGTCTCATTGCCATTGTCGTAGCGTCAATTTATTTCCTTGGCAATAAGGAATCTATTCACTACAAGACAGAAAAAATAGACAGAGAAAATATCAGGAGATATGTCACTGCAACCGGTACCATAAACCCTGTAAGAACCGTTATAATCGGTAGTCAGGTCACTGGCATTATTTCGAAACTGTATGTTGACTATAATTCTGAAGTTAAGGTGGGCCAAGTCGTGGCCCAGATTGACCCGGTCCCCTTTGAACATCGGGTTAAACAGGCGGAAGCAGCCCTTGCCACTGCTATAGCTTCCCTTGAAAAGGCCAAAGTGAATTCTAAAAATAATAGGAGAAATTACCATCGTTCAAAGAAATTGTTTGCTAAAAGTGTTGTCTCCATCGAAGAACTTGATGTTGCCCGGACTACATATCAGGCGGGTCTGGCTGATATAAAACTGGCCGAGTCGCAGGTATTACAAGCCAAAGCAGCCCTGGAAATTGCAAAAACAGATTTAGAACATACGGTAATTGTCTCCCCATTAAACGGGATTGTGATCTCCAGAAATGTGGACGTAGGGCAAACTGTGGTATCCAGTTTTCAAACTCCCACCCTCTTTAATATTGCCGAAGATCTGGTTCATATGCAGGTCAATACGAATGTCGATGAAGCCGATATCGGTATGGTTCAGGCAGGACAGGATGCAAAGTTTACGGTAGATGCCTTTCCTGAGGACCTGTTTGAGGGTAAGGTCTCCGAGATCCGTATGGCACCTATTATTTTTCAAAATGTTGTGACATACGATACGATAATTAATGTCGATAATACATCCCTGAAGCTCAAGCCCGGAATGACGGCAAATACTTCCATTTTAGTGGCTAAGGCAGAGAACGTTTTAAGGGTTCCCAATGCGGCACTGCGATATACCCCTTCTGAAATCTTAAAAGGAGAAGTAGATAAAAAGGTGCTTGCTGACAGGAAATTAGCTAAAAAAACCGTCTCGCACATTTGGGTGTTAGACAAGGGAAAATTGAAACAAGTGGCTGTGAAGCTGGGAATAGGTAATGATAGCTTTACAGAAATCCTGGAGGGTGATGTAAAAGAAGGCCAGGAGGTTGTGATAAGTGAGACCCTTCCTAGGGCAACTGTAAAAGGCCAGCAAAGGGTTCCCTGGAGCAGAGGCCGTTATTGAACATGCATGATATCGTATTGTTGAATGACATCTATAAGATATATACGATGGGAGAGTTTAAGGTCACGGCCTTAAAAGGGGTGTCTTTGTCTATAAAAAAAGGGGAATTTGTGGCTATTATGGGGGCATCCGGGTCAGGTAAGTCCACCTTGATGAATATACTCGGATGTCTCGATAGTCCCACCCGGGGGAAATATTATCTGGAAGGTGTCGAAGTTTCCCGGTTTTCAAAAAATGAGTTGGCCGAAATCCGGAATAAGAAACTAGGATTTGTGTTTCAGAGTTTTAACCTGCTCAGCCGGACTACGATAGTAGAGAATATCGAACTTCCCCTTATTTATAGTAGGAAAATATCCGGAAAAGACATCGATAAGATTCATCAGATAATGCGTATTTTGGGCCTTGAGGGGTTTCAAAAACACTATCCCAATCAACTATCCGGTGGACAACAGCAGCGCGTTGCTATTGCACGTGCCATCATCAATGACCCCACCTTGCTCCTTGCCGACGAACCAACGGGAAACCTGGATAGCGCTACCAGCAAAGATGTCATGAACGTACTCACCGACCTCAATCTTAACCTGGGTATTACCATTGTGCTCGTTACCCATGAAACAGATATTGCCGGATACGCCCGCAGGGTTGTTGTTCTCAAAGACGGTACGGTGTTAAGCGACACTCCTTCTCCATCCGCCGCTACGCCTGTGGTTCAGGCATCTTGAGAAGCAGCCTTATGGTTTTATAATGAACGACTTTTTCGCCTATGACGGCACTTTTTAAAATAGCTTTACGTGCAATTATGAGGAACAAGTTACGTTCCTCCCTGACGATCCTTGGCATCGTTATTGGTGTTGGCGCTGTAATTGTTATGGTAAGTATCGGGCAAGGAGCCAAAGCCTTTGTTGAAAAACAACTGGAGAGTTTAGGGACAAACGTCCTTATTATTATCCCCATAAGTACCACACATGCCGCTGCCAGGGGTACCACAGGAACCATCACCTTAACGGCAGAAGACGCCTTTGCTATAGTAAAGGAATGTAGTGCCGTAAGTTATATTTCGCCCGGTATCAGGACAACCACGCAGGTTGTTTACGGAAATATGAACTGGACAACCGGGGTGTCGGGGGCAGGACCTGACTATCAGATTATACGGAACTGGCCGTTAAAAGACGGGAGATTTATTACTCAGCAGGATGTAAATACCATGGCAAAGGTTTGTGTCCTTGGGCAGACTGTTGTAACCAATCTTTTTGGAACGTTGGACCCCGTTGACAAGTGGGTTCGTGTAAACAATATACCATTTAAAGTAATCGGTGTACTGAGCGCCAAAGGACAATCTCCTACAGGCCAGGATCAGGACGATATGGTTCTCCTGCCATACACGACCTTACAGAGAAAGATTATGGGGGTTACATATATTGGTTATATGCTTGCTTCATCGACTACCGCAGAGTCACGGTTTGAGGCAATCGAACAAATTACTTCTCTTTTAAGGCAACGCCACCGGCTGAGATCCAATGAAGAGAATGATTTCACGGTTATCAGCCAGGTAGAATTTGCCTCAACGGTGATGGAAACAAGTCATACGATGACCGTTCTCCTCGGTAGTATTGCATTAGTATCCCTGTTTGTAGGTGGTATCGGCATCATGAATATCATGCTGGTTTCCACAACCGAAAGGACCAGAGAGATTGGCATCAGAATGGCAGTCGGTGCCAAGGAAAAGGATATCCTCTTCCAGTTTCTGATAGAATCTACTGTTCTTAGCTCCATTGGTGGGATAGTCGGGATAATTTTTGGCATTTTCACGTCAAAATTGGTTTCTTACTATGGGGGATGGCCATCGTTACTATCTTCACCATCTATCGCCGTTGCATTCCTCTTTTCAAACATGGTCGGTATCTTCTTTGGTTATTATCCGGCGAGGAAGGCGTCGAGGCTTAACCCGATTGAGGCGCTCAGGTATGAATGAAACGGTGATTTGAGTTAAAAAGAAGATTGAATATATGTTGATTTTCGTTTACATTATTGATTTCTTAAAAATCATGTATTACTAGTATCTGTGATTTACAGAGAATTATAATGCACCAGACAAAAGTTGAAAGGAGCCATACCATGAGAATTTCTGTTGAAGGCAAAACAAGGATTAAAATGATTCCGGAATCCGAACACGAGAAGGAGAATCTTGAGGCACTATGGAAGATACTGATACGCTGTGAATCGGACAGTAAAGTACTTTGTCCTGTAGGCTCATACATAGCTTCGCAAGATGATGGCGCCAACTTTGTGATACAGGATCAGTGATTCCATTGAACAGCGTGACAGAATGTCAGACTTAAAAACCAAACGACATTCTGTGCTTTATGGCATCTTCCAAAACCCTGTTATTTCACCAGGCTAAATAGTTATCTTTTTTTAAATCAGCAAATATTTTTTTCTTTACGGAAATAACAGCCGCGCCACATGCGTTTGTCCTGGCAATTTTAGGTAACAAGTCCTTTGGAAGCGTAGTATTTTCACTTTGTCCCCGGAATAATACACAACCCTCAGCACATGCTAAGGTTTGTAAAACGATGTTTTTCCCTTATAATAGTTACGTATGAAAAAAGACATTTCTTCTAAAAACACCTATATCAGACTGCTGGGTTATCTAAAGCCTTATTGGCATAAATCAGTAATTATTCTTATCCTCTCGGCTGTAAGCGCTTATGTTGCTGTCTTACCGACCCAGATATTGGGCATTGCGGTGGATGAGATCAAGATAGCTGACAAATTTATAAAAACGATACCCGGCAATCCATCTGAGGAAAACCCATCCGATAAAACTTACCTTTATGAACAAAAGAACCCTATCCCACTCTCGAAACCTTTACTAACTGCCTCCCGTTCTATTTATAAGCATTGGTTTGAAGGTTATAATTCTACTATCGTTACGCTGGTCTTTCTTGCCGTGAGTTTTATCCTCATGCATACCTTTCATAGCGGTATTACTCTGGCACACGGCTTCATTACTTCCGAATTAGGACAGAGGCTCATTTATGATATGCGGAATCAACTCTACAGCCATATCCAGCGATTCCCCCTACAATATTTTGAAAATACGAAGACCGGTGATATCATGAGCCGTCTCATGAATGACGTTAATTCCCTGGAACAGGCAGTTGTGGGTCCTGTTATTACCTTTATTACCGACATGTTTAAATTTGGCTGGATACTGTATTTTTGCTTAAAACTCGACTGGCAACTCACCAGTATTGCCTTATTTGTTTGCCCTTTTATCTCTTTATGTACCTATAATTTTGGGAAAAGGATCAGAAAGGTCTTTCGCTCCCTGAGGGACAAGACGGCTGAACTGAACTCTCTCATTCAGGACAATATCTCCGGTATCCGGGTTATTGCTGGATTTGCGAAAGAGGCCGAAGAAATGGGACGTTTCCGGAATAAAAACTATGAGAACTACAACCTCTACGTTCGCATATTGAAACTTGTTTCAGCATTAAGGCCCATTGTAGACCTGATAACCGAGACGGGGGCCGTGGTCGTCATCTGTCTCGGTGGATATAAGGTACTTCAGGGACAACTCTCTGCGGGCACCTTTGTAATATTCTTTCCCTATCTCCAGATGATGTACAGTCCCATTACCGGTCTTACACGCTTTTACAATCAAGTGCAACGTGCCATCGCATCCACCGAGCGCATCTTTGAGATACTGGATACGCCGTGCGATTTGAAAGATGCCCCCAATGCTATTGATTTGCCGCCCGTGCGTGGTGTAGTTGAATTCAAACATGTCTACTTCAGGTATAATCCGGATACAGAAGTCCTGAGAGGCATCAATATCACTGCGCGCCCCGGCCAGATGATTGCCTTTGTGGGCCCCAGCGGTAGCGGTAAGACCACCCTTACAAAACTCATCCCCCGATTCTATGACCCGACGAAGGGAGGGATTTTCATTGATGGTTATAATATCAGAGAAGTCAAACTCCACTCCCTGCGCAAGCAAATGGCCATGGTACTCCAGGAATCTTTTCTGTTTAATGATACGGTAAAGGCGAATATTGCTTATGCCCGATCCGATGCAATGGATAAGGAAATTGAAGAAGCTGCCCGTGCTGCTAATGCACATGATTTTATCGTTGAATTGCCGAAGGGGTATGATTCCGTGATCGGCGAACGCGGCGTGAAACTCTCCGGTGGACAAAAACAACGCATCGCCATTGCCCGTGCCATCCTCGCCAATCCCCGGATACTCATCCTGGACGAGGCCACATCATCTGTTGATACAGAGACCGAACAACTCATCCAGAATGCCATCTACCGATTGGTAAAAAACCGGACAACATTCGTCATAGCACACCGGTTATCGACCATATTACATGCCGATTTGATCGTGGTCCTGGAGAAGGGGAGGATTGTGGAAACAGGACT
This sequence comes from Candidatus Brocadia sp., assembly GCA_021646415.1. Lineage (NCBI taxonomy): Bacteria > Pseudomonadati > Planctomycetota > Candidatus Brocadiia > Candidatus Brocadiales > Candidatus Brocadiaceae > Candidatus Brocadia > Candidatus Brocadia sp. The sequence continues at coordinate 73,146 of SOEU01000005.1, read as the reverse complement.
CCATCATGAACTTCTTGCAAATGGAGGGCTCTATAAAAAACTCTTTGAGATGCAGTTCGATACTCAGGAAAAGGTGAAGTTAGAAGGGGCTGAAACAGGGTTTGCAAAGGCGGAAGTAGTTGTAGCACATGAACCCGCTATCGATTTAAATGAGACTCCCCAACACCCTAAGTGGTCATAAAATTTGCAACCAGTTTCATGTCAAAGTTAAGCCATATATCCAGCGATAACAATATGCCGATCACTTGTTACTTTTAACTGGAGATGATCTAATTTCGCCGCTTTCACTTGTTCACGTATTTCTTCTACTTCGAGTATTCGTTCCATGAAACTACTGCGGAGCGAGTTTTTGCAAGGCCAGGACTTTCCTGTCAACGCCGCGGAGGATTTGTCGCATGAGTTTTATTGTTTTGGGCTCGTCGAAATATGCTGAATGGATGTTATCCGCGTCCTTAGAAATTAACGTTGTACAATCTACATCCCAGACGTTATCGGGAATTGGATATGTGCGATCCAATCCGCTGCGGCCGAGACGGCGTTTGCCAAAATGCTTGAGACCTGCCGACATGCCAAGCACATTATCGCGACCGGTGAAAAGCGCTGTAACCCGATAGGTAAGGTTTGCAATTGCGTCACCATCACTTTTATCAATTTCTTCCCCGCTTTTAAACAGATCATTGTCTACATCCGCCGCCACCATCAATAATTGGTTGACGAGAGAGACGAGCAGGGGTTGGTTTTTACGGGTCCAGGTATACTGCATGGCATTCTGAAGCACGTAATTACCCATACTATGAGCAATCACTGAGACCTTCGCACGGCAAGATTGTGTCCGATCTTCAATGGCGGCTTTTTGTTTCTCCAGCATCCAATCGTAGAGCGCATTCAACACCTCTGAAAGGTCTGGCGCACATTTACGGGCATCCATCCGGTCCGGATAGTATCCTAACACAAATCCATCCGAAGGCCAGCTAAACAGGATGCACAAACCTAAACCCTGATTACCCTCAAACAATTTGGCGTTTAGCGATTCGTATCTTTGTGCCGCATCTTTCCAATCGTTGTTGTATCCATGAACGAAGATGGAGACGTGTTTCTGGTCTTCGTGCCTTTCCGGATCTAAAATTAAAGGAAATTTATCAGCTGCCTTAATCAGTTCCAATTGAAACTGATTGCCGGTCACCTGCTTCCAATTTTTGAATTTATCAAGAGGTCCTCCTTCGCTGATCCAGTAAGTCCGCGGTGCCAGATTTGGGCCGAAGCCGTCATTCTCCACATTGCGATTCGTGATCATCCAGTATCTCGACATAGGTTCTCCTTTCTAAAATAGTTAATCTGATATAGATTAGTGTTGGGTTTGGCCCATGCTTTATTCAACGTACATGACTGTATAGGTAGAACAACTAATTGTATTATTTGGTTATATAGTATATTTAAATATACAAAGATAATAAATAGAATTATCTATTGGCAATTCCATATGAAAAAAATGATAATGCACTTGAGATGCGTGAAAAATCCAATAAAATTAGTGATATATGAAAATAAATGAGATATTTAAGAGTATCCAGGGAGAGACGTCATATGCCGGTATGCCGTGCACCTTCATACGCATAACGGGATGTAACTTACGGTGCAGTTACTGTGATACCACCTATGCATATGAAGAAGGGACGGAGGTGTCGATTGGCTCAGTCCTTGGTCGTGTTGCTGGATTCAAAACGAAATTGGTTTGCATAACTGGTGGTGAACCTCTATCAGATAAAGATATGCCGTTATTAATAGGTGAATTGCTCGATAAAAAGTATACGGTTTTAGTGGAAACAAACGGTAGTTACGACATCCGTATAATTCCACAAGAAGCCATAAAAATTATGGATATTAAGTGCCCAGATAGCAACATGAGTCATTTGATGCACTGGCAAAATATTAACTATCTTGCGAAATCTGACGAGGTAAAATTTGTCTTAAATTCCCGAAGTGATTACGAATGGGCAAAAGAAGTGATAGAGAAATATCGTTTATCCGAGATTACCAATGTATTGATGGGAACCGTCTTTGATGGCATCGTGCCGAGAACGGTTGCCCAATGGATCCTGGAAGACAACCTCCATGTCCGATTTCAACTGCAACTCCACAAATATATCTGGGAACCACAAACACGGGGGGTTTAACATTACATGAAGGATTTAGCCATTGTGCTGGTGAGTGGTGGCATGGACAGCTGCATAACTGCTGCCATTGCGCATACACAGTATCAACTTGCACTCTTACATATTAACTACGGTCAGCGCACAGAATCGAGGGAGCTTAAGGCCTTTAACGATATTGCATCATATTACAACATCCCCAAAGACAGAATCCTCATATCAAATATTGACTATCTCAGCAAAATCGGGGGATCGAGTCTGACAGACCCGCGCATGAACGTACAGGATGCACAAGTAGATACCAAAGAAATTCCTACCTCGTATGTCCCCTTCCGAAATACACACTTACTGGCAATTGCCGTCTCCTGGGGTGAGGTTATTGGCGCGTGGAAGGTATTTATCGGCGCTGTGGAGCAGGACAGCCCCGGCTATCCCGATTGCAGGCCCATCTATTATGAGGCCTTTAATAAACTCATCAAGGTGGGTACAAGGCCAACAACCTGTATCGAGGTAGAAACGCCCCTGATACACAAGAGCAAATCAGAGATTGTAAAAATGGGCGTATCTTTACATGCCCCCCTCCACTTCAGCTGGTCCTGTTACAAAAATACCGATAAGGCGTGTGGACAATGTCACAGTTGTTTCTTACGTCTGAAGGCCTTTAAAGAAGCCGGTGTTAAAGACCCGATTCCTTATGTTTAATTTATAATGTGACGAACTTTTAAAATATTAAATTAATACGGGAAAAGGGTCATCAAAAATAGAAGTAATAGACCAAAAAAATAGTAATTATGCCAATGAGGCACTGTAATGGAATGCCAATTTTCAGGTAGTCTTTAAACCTGTAGCCACCCGGTCCGTACACCATTAAATTCGTTTGATAACTAATTGGTGTTGCAAAACTGGCTGAGGCGGCAAAAAGGACTGTGAGGGCAAAGGCACGACTCTCAGCATGAATTGTCGAGGCTGAAGAAATAGCTATAGGGAACAGTATTGCAGCGGCTGCATTATTGGTGATGAAGAGAGTATAAAAACTCGTCATTATATAAATACTTGTTAAAACGCCTATTACACCAAAATGACAGCCAATCCTGGCGATTCCGTTGGCCAATAACTCTGCAAGCCCAGATTCTTCAATTGCCGTTGCGATGCCCAGGGACATAGCAATAATAATGAGTGTCCGCCAGTCTATCGCCTTTCTTGCTTCCGCCATTCGTATCGTCCGTGTTGCCATCAGGATAATTACTCCTAAACCTGCTGCAGATAACAATGGAAGTACTTCCAGGATGGTTAACAGGATTGTTAGCAAAAATACACCAAGAGACAAATATCCCCGCCACTGTGGCTTGGAAGGTAATGTTTCTGCATCTGCAATAAGATAAAAATCGTTTGAATGGTACCATTTCTTACGGAAATTCTTTCCTGCCAGTAACAGTAATGTATCACCTGGCCGTAAGCTTATGTTACCGATTTTCTTCTGTATCCGCTCTCCATGACGATGGATGGCAATGATAACTGCCTCGTATTTGGCCCGAAAATCACTTTCACGAACCGTTTTTCCAACTAAGGGAGAGCCGGGGGATACGACAGCTTCAAAGGTATTTATCACGGCAGAATCATATTGCTTTAAATCAAAATGGGAATCCTGTATCAATTGCAAGCCAGGTAACTTTTGTAATTCTAATATCATTTTCGGTATGCCTGTAAAAAACAGCCGATCACCTAACAATAGTTTCTCGTTTGGTTCTGCCGGCGCAATAATCCGACCCCTGCGTTCTATCTGAAAAAGGAATAAACCTTGCAAATGCCTCAATCCTGCACCTTCAATTGTTTTCCCTATATTTTCATATTCTGGTGTAACTTTCAGTTCGATAACAAATTCTCTGGTATGTTCTCCCAGTTCAACCAAGGGGTCTTTCCGGTTAGGAAGCAATCGGTGACCTAGAAAACTAATGAATAAAATACCCAGAAGAGCAAGCGGTATCCCAATCTTGGAAATTTCAAAAAAAGATATTCCTTTCATTCCTGAATCGATCATTAGCCCGTGAACGATCAAATTGGTGCTTGTGCCAATCAGGGTACACGTTCCCCCCAGAATTGCTGCGTAAGACAGGGGAATCAGGTACTTGGAAGATGCATAATGATGTTTTTCTGCCCAGGAACGTATAACCGGAATAAACATTGCCACAACCGGAGTATTATTAATAAATGCAGAAACAACAGACACCGGGAATAAAAGCCTCAGGAGTTTGCGGGAATCGCCGGTATTTTTTTTGCCAAAAATGATATGGGTAACCTGATTGAGCATACCGGTATTACTAAAAGCCCCAACTACCACATACATCAGTGCAATGGTTAACATCCCCTCGTTGGAGAACCCAACGAACGCCTCTTTCAGTGTGATAACCTTCCCAATAATAAGGAGCAGTAAAGTCGAAAAAATGACCACTTCTATTTCCAGCACCTCCTTGAAAAGGAGGATGCTCATAATGAGCAGTAAGGCAGCTGTATACCAGATTTCAAATCCAAGCATGATTTATTTTGTAACCACAAAGACACAAAGAACACAAAGATAAAACATATTCTTTTGTATACTCCGTGCCTGTGTAGTTATTCCATTTATTTTAAATACCCCATTTTTTATTAATTTCATTCAAGATATTTTTTGCCGTAAAACCAAAGTGCTCGGCTAATGTTTTTGCTGGTGCAGAGGTACCGTATCGATCAAGCCCAATGATAAGACCATCCAATCCAACAAATTCATACCAATCGCTTTTTGCCGCGGCTTCAATGGCTACCCGTTTCTTGCATGTGGGTGGCAGTATGCGGTTCTTATATTCATCAGGGTTTGATCTGAACAACTCAAAGCAAGGTACACTGATCAGCCTTGCCTGGATCCCTTTTCCTTGTAATTGTAATGTGGCTTCAAGGGCAATAGAGACCTCTGATCCCGTTGCCATGAGAATAATCTCGGGAGATTTTGCCGAATCCTTCAATATATAAGCACCATATTTTAGTTGACTGTGTGACGGATAGATAGAGCGGTTGATTACCGGGATGTCCTGACGGGTCAGGATCAGCGCCGTTGGACCGCTTTTGTGATTGAGTGCCGCTACCCAGGCTGCTGCTGTTTCGGTGGCATCTGCTGGTCTTATCACGTGAAGGTTAGGGATTGCACGCAGGGATGGCAGATGTTCAATGGGCTGGTGGGTGGGTCCATCTTCTCCGAGAAAGATACTATCGTGGGTAAACACATAGATAACCTGGATCTTCATCATGGCGGCTAGCCGGATAGTGGGTCGCATATAATCAGAGAACATCAGAAAGGTTGAGCCAAAGGGAATAATTCCCCCGTACAGCGCCAATCCGTTTAAAACACTGCCCATGGCGTGTTCCCTGACCCCAAAATGAATATTTCTCCCGGCGAATTTCTCTTTGTCCAGAGAAGGTGCACTTTTGATGTAGGTCTTTGTGGATGGGCAAAGGTCAGCAGAACCACCGATAAAAGAGGGTATCTGTTGTGCAATCACCTGCATCATCTCACCGGAGGCTGAGCGGGTGGCCATCGAATCCTTCCTGATAGTTTTGAATAATTCAGATTCCAGATTGTCAGGGATTTCTTTTTTAAAGTAGTCATCCCAGAATTGGGATAGATTTGGGTCTTCTTTGATAGAGGTATTGAACCGTGATTGCCAGATTTCATATTCTCCTTTTAGTTCGATTACACGAGCCTCACAAAGTTGTTTTACTTCGTCCGGGATGGAGAATGCCGGGCTTTTTGGCCAGCCAAGTTTTTCCTTTGTTAATTCGAGTTCTTTAGCACCCAGCGGTTCGCCATGCGCGGCGGCAGTATCCTGTTTGTTGGGGCTTCCTTTACCAATGTGGGTCCTGGCAATGATCAGGGAAGGTCTCTCTTTTTCATTCCGTGCTGCCTCGATGGCTGCAGCAATTTCGTTATGGTTATGCCCGTCAATCTTAAAAATCCGCCAATTATACGCCTCAAAACGTTTTGCAACGTCTTCAGTGAAGGTAAGAGATGTATTTCCCTCAATGGAGATTTGATTGCTATCGTAAATATAGATAATATTGGAAAGGCCAAGGTGTCCGGCGAATGAGGCGGCCTCAGAGGTAATCCCTTCCATCATGTCCCCGTCACTTACAACCCCGTAAATGTGGTGATCGAAAATAGTTCTGCCGTCTCTGTTAAATCGTTCTGCCAGTATTTTTTCAGCCAATGCCATACCCACCCCGTTTGCAAATCCCTGTCCTAAAGGTCCCGTAGTAACTTCTACTCCCGGTGTATGTCCATATTCAGGATGGCCGGGTGTCTTGCTCCCAAATTGTCGGAATTGTTTTATGTCGTCTAATGACAAATCATATCCGAAGAGATGGAGTAATGCATATAACAACATGGAACCGTGACCTGCAGAAAGGATAAATCGGTCTCGATTGGGCCATTGCGGGTCTTTCGGATTAAACCGCAGGAATTGCATCCAGAGGACAAAGGCGATGTCGGCAAATCCCATAGGGAGACCGGGATGGCCTGATTGAGCCTTTTCAACGGCGTCTGCGGAAAGCATTCTTACGGTGTTTACGGCAAGGTCAATTTTGTTTCTATCAATCTTATGTATCAGCATCTATAACTCCTCTGTTTATAATAATTCACCTAATTTCTTCGATTTTAAGGTGGCAGCCTCAACGGCGTTTATCATGGCTGATCTGAGGCCGCTGTCTTCCAATTTGCTTATCCCTTCAATGGTTGTTCCACCGGGCGAGGTCACGGCATCCTTGAGCTGTGCGGGGTGTTGTCCTGTTTCCAGCACCATTTTTGCTGCCCCCAGTACGGTTTGTGCTGCAAGTATGGTGGCCACATCCCTTGGTAAACCCATCTTGACGCCACCATCAGACAATGCCTCAATAAACATGTAGACGTATGCAGGGCCACTTCCGCTCAATCCTGTTACAGCATCAAGATACTTTTCATCCAGTTGGAATACCCTTCCAACGGCGTTAAACAGATGAAACACCAATTGTCCGTCTGCATCCGTGGCGCATTTACCCAGAGCGAAGGCAGTGGCCGAGGCGCCTATCAGACATGGGGTATTGGGCATCACCCGGATGATTCGAATACCCGCCTGCAATCTGGATTCAATAAATCGGATAGGGATACCTGCCGCAATAGACACCACTAAATGCCGGGGGGTGATGTCATTTTTTAAATTGCTGAGTACTTCGTTCATCATTTGTGGTTTTATGGCTAATATAATAACATCAGCGAAGGAGACAACGTCTTTGTTGTTTTGGGTAGTCTTTATACCAATTTCCTTGTTTAAAAGTTTGCATCGTTCCGCAATCACATCGCTTACCATGATATTATCAGGGGTATTTAATTTGGCATTGATAATACCCTTGCTCAATGCTTCTCCCATCTTCCCGCCACCGATAAACCCAATTTTTTCTTTTACCATGATGGATGTTTCCTTTTTACGTAATTTTCTAATTATTTAAACCGGTAATTCAATGCCCAAGGAACTTCATGTTGCCGCCTCCCCCTCATTGAGAGGGACACGGGGGTGGCACGAAGGTTTTCTTTCTGACTTTGTGTCTGGTGGCATAAAAAATTGCCCGGATATCATAGCATTTTCATTCTGTTGAATTCTATATCTTTTTATCTTTGCTTTGCATCATTTTATATTTTTACTTGACATAAATTAGTTTTCCTGTGTTTAATAAGGCAAAATACAATATAAGCCGATATATAAAAACATGACGATAAAGGCAAACCCTGAGTGGTCAGGGGGACGCAAAGTAAAGGGTCCTTGTAAGCTGTTTAAACGATTTAAACTGTTTAAACGGCTTAGGGAAAGATAGCCTTACTGCCGAAGATGTTTTTGAATGAATATCTTTGCGGTAAGGCATTTTTATTTTAGCTTATTCTGGTTATTCCAAATAAGCAAGAAAGATAGCCGTATAAACATGGTTCAAATCGATATACCGATAGCATTTGCCATAGGCCACATCTTCGCTGATGCAGCCCGGAAACAATTACTGACCCGAAGGCCGGAGTATTACCTGAGCGCATTGGTAAAGAATAACTTGTTCCACATATTCTTTTTCAGTTGGATTCCCGTTTATTTCCTTGTGAATTACTTTGGCTGGGAAACCACTCATATGTGGTGGCATAAGGATTCGGTGACAGATTACCCTTTCTTTCTGTCCATATTTCTCCTGGCATTCTTTTTCGCTGCAAACAGTGGGTTCTCTATTTCAACATTCCTGATACGAAAGAACAAGCTTTCCTGGGTGAGAATCACATATGTGAGTATTTTTATTTATGCCTTCCTGTGGGTATTTGGCCTTTGGGGGAGGACAAGCTATCTTGGTTCTTATCATGAATGGGTTCAGGGGACAGCTAAAAGGGTATGGGATATATCAGGAGGAGAAACCTTTATCTACATGCTCTTTTTTACTCTGGTTGTATGGTTTGTATCCCTTATTTTTTTCATTCTCAGTCTTCGTTCTGAAGGAAAGCATCTTGATACATAAACCAGTATATTAGGCGCTTAGTAAAAATATTTATGGGTCATCGGAAGTACCCGAGCGTACACCTGAAGCAACAGATCATGACGGAATGCAAACAAAATATACCATCTGATGTAACCTTTGTATTTGGTCAAAACCCCTAATACTTTTCAAGAACGATATGGTGTTTAAAGAATATCAAGGCTGGATGAATGTGTATAACACCGGGGGTTGGGTGGTAGATACCATAGAGACCCAACCATTCCATGATGGTGCAATGTGCTTATCGACGAGGACCTGAATGCCGTCTCGTTTGGTTGTATAATGAAAATGCTAACCCAGTGGCATATCCGGTAAAGATTAAGGAAGCCGCACATGCAGACGTGGCACCCATTCCGTTTCACAAACGGATTGCAGGATTGGTTGATCCGGCAAAGAGACTATGGAAGAAGTTTTTCAAGTATTGTTGCGCGTGTGGTATATGAACGGGTACAACTTTTATGGGCAAGGATACGTGAAAGAGTTAACTCGATTGTATAGGAATTTTCAGTTTATTTATTCGGGTTACAGGGTGGTATGAACGAACTTTGTTTGTCCGTGTTTAACTTGACTATACTATCATTTGTTTATTTGACAAATTCGAAATTCAAATACCAAATGCAGCGAAAAACTTTCTGAGATGATCATCAATCAGATGATCGACTACAAACAAGAGCACTTCCCGGACGACCGAAGAATCATCACAGTAAACAAAATGGATGCGGAAAAAGAGGATATTCCTGGCATAAAATGAGAGATTATCAGGTTTTTCGGTGAATTGAAAACAGCTATAGGCTTCAGCATAGCTCTTTTTTACCCGTAAAAACAAAAAAGCCTTACTGGAAGGATATTCATCAGAAACACCTTCGGCAGTAAGGCTGTCTTATAAGTGGTTTAAACTGCTTAAACGGCTAGCAAGATCCTTTACTTGCGTCCCCTCATCTTAAACGGGAACTATCAATTGTGTCAAGAATAAAAAAGCTGGATATTTTAAAAAATATCTCTTTCGTATAAGCAAAAAATGATACTTGCACTCACACACTGTATGTGATAGACTTTTTTTGTCTTCTACTCCTTCTCTCCTATTGGGAATCTCAAGCATTTCCTATCGCAATATCGTGAAGGGGGCTTCTTTTGTAAATACTACACCATATATTTTGCGATTCACACCCGGCTAGCGGGGTATTTACTTCAGGAATTGGCGCGAAAATAGGGTCAAGTGGGAAACAGTTCAGACCTTCATAACTCAATACTTGTCTCTCATAATTGGCTTTGAAAGATGAATATCTGACCCGCTACCCTCTCATTCATAAAAACGAGGAAATAAAAAAGTGACTCAGATCTGGTGGATATGGATGTCTATTGCTGCCGCTTTTATTATTGGTGAGATATTTACCCCTGGATTTTTTCTTTTGTGGTTTGGTATTGGAGCGGCAGTAGCGGGTATTTTAGCGATCCTGGGATTCGGTATGGGCTGGCAATGGGGCGCTTTTCTCCTTATTGCAAGTGTGCTTTTTGCGATTTCCAGAAGATTTGCGGAACGGTTTACCAAAAAGCAACCGTTGGGTATCGGTGCTAACCGGTATATTGGTGAAAAAGGCGTCGTACTGGAAGAAATCGATACTATAAAAAATACCGGTCTTGTCAGAATAAGAAATGAGAACTGGAGAGCTGATAGCGATACGGGAGAAATAATACCTGTCGGAAAAAAGGTTGAGGTGATAAAGGTGGTTGGAACACACCTTGTGGTCAAAATTTTGAGTGAAGGAGGGTGATATGCAGGAAATGATATCTGCCGAAATACTGGTATTTGCTATCTTAGCAATTGTTGTGTTTGTGATCGCTGCTACCGGAATTAAAATCGTCAGACCATGGCAAAAAGGGCTGATAGAAAGGATGGGAAAATATCAACGTACAGCTGATAGCGGACTTACCGTTATCGTACCTTTTCTGGAGAGAATGCTTAAAGTAGATATGCGGGAACAGGTGGTTGATGTCCCTCCACAGGCAGTAATTACCAAGGATAATGTCGTTGTCGAGGTAGATGCAGTAATCTATTATATGGTTACCGATCCGGTACAGGTTACGTATAATGTCGCCAATTATTACATGGCTGCTACCAAACTTGCGCAGACGAATTTGAGGAATCTCATCGGTGATTTAGCCCTGGACGAATCGCTTACTTCACGAGAGATAATAAACACGAAATTGCGGGAAATTCTTGATACTGCAACAGACAAATGGGGGACCAAGGTAACAAGGGTCGAACTCCAGAGAATAGAACCTCCCAAGGACGTTACGGAGGCCATGCACCGACAGATGAAGGCTGAACGAGAGAGGCGGGCAATGATTCTTGAGGCAGAGGGCCACAAGCAATCAGCAATCCTTAAGGCTGAAGGGCAAGCGGAGGCAATAAAAAAAGTTGCAGAAGCTGATAAATATCAGAAGCTCACAGTAGCCAAAGGAGAGGCCGAGGCAATCCAGACCGTCTTCGAATCCATTCATAAAGGTAGGCCGACAAATGATTTAATCGCGATAAAATACCTCGAATCTCTCCAAAAAATTGCTGATGGCAAAGCAACGAAGGTCTTTTTGCCTTATGAGGCCACGGCTATTCTGGGAAGTATCGCCGGAATTAGTGAACTTTTGAAAGAAAAGCGCGCTTTGGAAAAAGACGAGAAGAAAAATACCGAGAATTGAAAAGTTCGCGAAACAGACGATCTGATCACTCGCCTTACTGCAACTAAGATCGGGCAATGTCTTTTTCAAGCATTATAAATACCGATCGGATAAAAAATAGTACAATTAAATGATTATTGTTGTCCCGTCAAATTTGGTGAGAGAAAACCCAGCAAAGCTCTCTTTCAGGGTATTTTTAGGATCTTGCAGGAGGCCGATGGCAACACCTTCACCCAGCTTGAGCGATTGGGAATAATCCGTCCGCCAGTGGATTCCTGCAAAGTTCATCCCAAGGACGATGTTTGCAGTGACTTTGTTCAGTTCTCCTCTCACGGTAAGGGAGCCTGCATCCGGGCTAGTGTAGGAAAGGAGTTCCGTGCCGTCGGCACGCTTCATTTTTGCCTCCGGATAAAGTTTGTGTTCCCTGTTTCTCTCCGTTTCCTCTGAGAGTGTCACAAAATCTTAACCATACCCTATTTCCACATGATACTTGCACCCCCCATACCGTGTGTGCTAAACTTTACTTTATCCTATTTTTCTTTTGTCTTATAAAAGGAAAACTTTCGAGTTTATTTTTAAAGTACGATATATGCAGAAAAAATACTTTGCATTCTATTTCTTGATTACGATTTTATGTTGCCTTCCCGTTACGGCTGCCCCTGAAGAGATACTCATACCCGGAGACTCAAAATTAGAAGGGAGCTTCTCTGAATTAAGTAAAAAAGGGCAGATAGAAGGTGAATTTCATCTGTATGCAACAGATGGTTATCAGGAAATGGCTGACGGAGAATTTATCTATTTCTGGGGGTTTACCCATGCAAATGATTTTGCCGATGCCGGAGAAGTCAAGACAAAAGAAGAAAGGGATGAAAAATTACTGCCATTAAAAGTGCCTGGCGACGAGATACGTCTCAGATCAGGCAAGAACTACGTTGTCGTGTTGCACAATGCGGGTTTTTATGAAACAGAGAAGCATTCAGGGATTCATGGAGTTCCGCACACCATCCATTTCCATGGATTAGATTTAATCCCTGCTTATGATGGTGTACCAAATTTGCCGTATACTCCTGTATTTCCAGGGGAAAAGTACCGGTATTTGTTAACAATACCGGAAGACATTGAAGGGTCCTATATGGGGCATTGCCATGTGGATACCACCAATCATCTCATGGCGGGGATGTATTTCCCGCTGATCATAGAGAAGAGTCCAAATGAAATCTACGGATATAAATTTGACCGGGAATATACCCTTATTATGAGCGAAGTCGATAGCGGATATATGGAGATGCTCAGGACAGAAGGCAACATACGGCGTGGATTGGATTGGAAGTCGAATTATTTTATGCTCAATGGCAGAATATTCATGGATAATTTGGCTAATCCTTTGTCCACGATTAATGACCCCAAGACAAGGGTTGTTGCATACGAAGGTGAGACGGTATTGATTCGATTAATGGCCATAGGGTATAACCATATCTATGCATGGCACCCACATGGGTTTCATGGGCTGGTAATCGGGACGGATGGGAGAAAGCTAAGCTATCCGTATGAAAAAGATACTTTACTTATTGGCTCGGGTGAGCGATATGACATATTGTACAAAATCTCTGACTTTTCTGCCAAACGAGGATGCCTGTCGTGTAATTATGGACCCGGTATCAGTATTGCCCATGACCACAATATGATGGGGATGGTAAGTCAGGGAATGTATCCGCACGGGCCACTAACTTTTTTTGATGTGAGGCCCAAAAGTATGAAACCGGTTGATAAATAAATTGTTCTTTTAATAAACTTATGACAAGGACTGGAAACAAAAGGGTACAGAAAGGTAAAGAATTCTGAGTAATTAACCGTAAAATATGACTACTATCGTAAAGGCAAAGTATCTCATTTCAAATCCGGAGAAGTGTATTGAAAACGGTGCTGTGGCCATTAAAGGGCCAAAGATACACCGGGTTGGTACATTTGATGATATCAGGATGCTTACCAATATTGATAAAATTATTGATTTGGGAAATGCAGTTATCCTGCCAGGTCTTATCAATATACATACCCACCTCGATTTGACCAATTTTCATGGGCGTATCAAACCTACCAGTAATTTTACCCATTGGGTATTTCAGTTAGTAGGGGCGAGGATACGGTGGAGTGCGGCAGACTATACCGCATCGACGGAAAAAGGGATTAGATTCTGTATTGAGGCAGGTACCACAACGGTTGCAGACATTGCCAATACGGAATATTCTTTTTCTGCATTAAAAAAAAGCCCTTTACGCAAGGTTGTCTATAAAGAAGTCATTGACTTGAATCCTGACCATGCAAGGGATGTTATTACAAAGATCCAATCGGAATTATCGGTGTATGAATCAGATGATTTGTTTCATACCGGCCTCTCTCCCCATGCACCGTATTCTGTTTCGAAAGAGTTATATCAGGTAGTCGCTCAATTTTCCCGTCAGACAGGGATACCTGTTTGCACGCATATTGCAGAGACACAGGACGAGATTGAATTCCTGACAAAAGGCACCGGAAACTTTCCCGGTTTTTTGCGGCAGTTACGAGCCATGCCTGCTAACTGGCAACCGTCTGGACTCACTCCCATACAATATCTGAAGGGAACAGGAATATTAGATAATCGCCCACTCCTTATTCACTGCAATTATGTTACCGATGAAGAGATATCTGCGATTAAGTCCGCCAGTGCAAGTGTAGCATTCTGTCCCAGGAGCCACCAATTCTTTGGCCATGCACAGCATCCTGTACACAGACTTTTGAGCGCAGGGGTCAATGTCGGACTGGGTACCGACAGCCTGGCCAGCAATGATACCCTGAGCATCCTGGATGAAATGAAATTCTTATTTCTTCACTATGATCTTTCACCGGAGACCATACTCTCTATGGCTACGGTAAACGGGGCAAAGGCCCTTGGTCTCGAATTACACGTGGGACAAATTAAGGAGGGTTTTAGGGCTGATCTCTGCGGAATTAGATTGCCGGATTTCCACTCAAAGGATATTTACCACCAGATTTTCTCTGCTGACTCGAAAAATATATTTACCATGGTTTCAGGAGTTGTTTGTTATCAGGCATCTTCTCCTGAAATGTTGTAGGGAATGCGAAGTTGTAATTGTAGCACGAACTTCAGTTCGCTCTGTTTGAAAATTATGACGGGAACGGTTCGTTACAAATCCTTTGCCAATATGCACACACGCCTTACCTTACAGGTATCATCCCAGAGGTGTGACGGTATTTGGTTCAGCATCTTCCAGTAATCCTTGTCGATTAGTGGAATGAGCTTGTTTAACGCCGATGCGATATTTGATACATAGGCAGAGTCTTTGATCAATGATTCCGTAAGCGGACAGAATTCATCGATGAGCAGTTCTAACTCGCCTTCAAATGTCAAATTCGGGTAGAAGGGATACAAACGGCAGGCAATGGGGCGATGTGCATGGATAAAGCATTGTATGCCATCCGTAAAGTTACACACACTGCCGATGATTTCAAGGGTTCCTTCTTCTAGTTTTAACCTTTCATTGCTAATGTGTTTGCCACTCCGTGCAAAGATAAACTCATCTTCGTAGGGCAAGAGTACGGACAACGGTTTTTGCTCACAACGGCCGTCACACTGCTCTATGCATGGCATGAAACCAAAATTTGTTGCATAGATTTCATGATAAGCCCTAAATAGTTCTTCTTTAGCCATAGTATTTTTCCAGTCCATACGTCCATACCAGAATGCTGCCATCCATATACTTCACATTGCTGAATCCTGCATTTTTTAAGATGCGATAGGCTTGTGCAGCACGCAGGCCTGCACGACAGTAAGTAATAATTTCCTTGGAGACGTCGAGTTCGTGAGCCCGTGATGCAAGTTTATCCAGCGGAATGTGTTTACATCCCTTGATATGGCCGCTCTTATACTCTAACTCTGTCCTTACATCAAGCAATACAAAATCCTCGCCCCGATCCAGTCTTTCTGCAACCGCATGGGGAAGGATACCCTGCGTCTTTCCAGATAATTTATTGCCTAAAACATTGGCAGCAACAATAATAGCATCCATGGACATGGCGTAAGGAGGGGCATAGGCCAGGTCGAGTTTGGAGATTTGGTCAACCGTTGTGCCAAAAGTAAGTGCTGTAACAATAATATCAATGCGTTTATCGACTACACCTTCCCCAACGATCTCTGCTCCCAGGAGTCTTTTCGTGGTCTTATCGGCAATGAGTTTGATAATAATATCCTTTGCCTCAGGGTAGTAATGAGCCTTATCTCCTGCCGGGACAATAGCTGATTCGACCTTGAAGCCTTCTTTCAAGGCCTCCCGTTCGGAAAGGCCTACCTTTCCCACATACAATTCAAAAATCTTTACAATCAAAGTACCCAAAACACCTTGAAAGGTATCAGAGCCACCTGTTGCATTGATGGCGGCGACACGTCCCATCTTGGCTGCCGTAGAACCTAACGCAATCCACGCAGGTTTTCCCGTTACCAAATGGATATTTTCGGCGCAATCGCCAACAGCATACACATCGGGAATATTTGTCTCCATACGCCCATTTACCTTTATGGCCCGTGTAGTACCAATCTCTATACCAGACTCCTGAGCCAGTTTGGTATTGGGTTTTATGCCGATAGAGAGGATGACCATGTCTGCAGGCAACTGTCGTTTGCCAGTAATAACTTTTGTCACGTTATTGCCATCATTTCCCTCAAAGGACTTTACACCATCCGATGTGATGATCTCGATACCTTTTTCCATTAAGTACTTTTGGACAATTGATGCCATATCCTTGTCCAGCGGTGGCAGAATTTGGTCGAGGAGTTCAACAACGGTGACCTTGATACCTCTGGGAATCAGATTTTCCACCATTTCCAGACCAATAAGCCCGCCACCTACAATTACGGCGTTTTTAATGCTTCCTCCATCCACACATGCCCTTATCTTTAACGCATCGCTCATGGTTCTCAGGGTAAAGATATTGCCCAAAGAAATACCCGGCAAGGGAGGAATAATAGGTTGTGCCCCCGTGGCAATAATAAGTTTGTCATAATGAAATGTGAGGGTATGTCCCTTGTCAATGTTCTTGACTTTAACCTGTTTAGACTTGGTGTCGATGGCCGTTGCCTGATGTCTGGTAAGGACATCAATATTATGCATGTTCTTAAAATATATCGGTTCCCGAAGGATGAGTTTTTTTGAATCTTTGATGATATTTCCGATAAAATAAGGCATGCCGCACCCTGCATAGGAAATGTATTGCTCGTCAGTTACGACGGTAATCTTCATCGTTGGGGACTCACGCCGTGCCTTGGCCGCTGCCTTCATTCCAGCCGCCACACCACCTATGATGAGAAGATGATTTTTTTCATTTACCATTGATATCTCAATTTAGAAGTAGAGGTGCATTAGAAAATGTAACCCAAACCTTCAGAGCCTGCAGAGCGCAGTGCGCCTTCGCTCTCCATAGATGTTTGGGAATTTCAGAACGAAAAGGTGGCACTGACAAACTTGTTTGTCAGTGCCTAACCTGATAATATCCACACAAAACAACCTTTTACACAGACTCCGAAGTCTTGGGTTATATCAACTTACTTTTGCTGTTTACTGTAGTATCTTTGCAAGTGTTGAAAGTGGTTTTATCATATCAGAAAACTATAAATAAACAATGGGATTTAAAAACTCATCTGCATGGACATTGAAAATATCAAACAACTCCTCGTCGTCTTTCTTTCTTAATTGAAGTATAGAAAGAGTGTAAACCACGGACGTCACAGAAAAATGAAAAAAGAAAGATCAAAACAAAAGTCAGACCACAGTGAATCAGGAGAAAAAAGCTTTTATCGCTAAAACATTACCGACCTGAGATAGGCCAGTGCAAGTAATAGGTATGCAAGAAATGAAATAGCAAGGAGACACTTGGATATCCTTCCGGGACGTGCCCAGGGCGGAAGATGTGGTGCCAAAATTTTGTAATTCAGGAAATAGAGGACAACAGGGAATATGATTGTGCCGATAAAGCCGATGACGGCGCTGGTCATAATAAGCGGCCCTGGTGCATCGAGCAGCATGGTCAAAGAGGTAATCACTGTCAGGATTCCCAGAAAGAAATAATACCAGTGACGTAATTCAAAGCGTCGGCTCCTGGGAAAAAGGATATGCACAATATCTGCCTGCATCCGGCTTACAGCATCTGCGGTTGCTAGCCAGGTATCAGTCAGAAAGGCCGCTGCAACGAGAAGAAACAGGAATTTCCCTGCGAACCCCCAACTCACTTCGAAAAAACTACTCTGCACAACAGCTAATTCGTATTCCCGGGGCAGGAGTCCTTTGGGGAAGAGCAAGGCATAAGAAAGCAAACAGGCCATAAGGGTAGTAAACAGGTTTCCGCAAATACCGACCATAATATCGACTGAAAGGTAACGCCGCCAGCGTTTCCATTTTTCAGAATTATCCGGAGAATCATGCGGCAGGTTCCCGTCGCTTGTAATTGTCTCAGGTTTTCCTGTGACAGGTCCGGTAATACGGCCCATATGATCCGCCATAGCATTGCCCTTATCACGCATCCAGTAAGAATAAAAAAGGATCCAGAAGCCACCAAGCCCGGCAAAAGTGATTGCGGTTAGCAGCTTGGTAGCATCGTTATTATCCCATGGACGTGGTATTGGACTGCAAGGTCCGAACAAGCCTTTCATGAACCCTGGTGCAGAGTGCAAGACCTGCGGCTGAAGACATGCCCAGAGTAGCCCGACAACAGTGGTGACTGCCACTGCCTTCATAAATCTTTCGATTAATGAATATACTACACCACTCATCAGGATAGCGACAAGAAAGATCATGATAGAAGTATAACCCCAGAATAACGTTTGACCGCGTTGGCTCCAGCCTGCTGGAAAATGGGTAAGCGCCGCCATTGCCGTTCCTCCCGCGGAGGCAAATGCGCCGAACCAGAGGAATGACAGCGTCATCAGCAGCCAGAGAAACATCCCAAACCAGCGGTTTAGCCGGATAAAGCCGTGGAAAATACTCTCGCCCGTGAGAAGTGTGTATCGACCAATTTCAACAGTAACAGGGTATTGGAGGAGGCAGGCAGGAATAAGCAGGAACAAAAAAGTCAGGCCGTATTTGGCAATGATATATGGCCACCAGATCAGTTCTCCACTGCCCTGGGCAAGTGCCATCCAGACGATCCCCGGACCCAGAGCTACCCACCAGCCAGGAAAGCGGGGTACCGGTTTGCGCCCCAGGGATGAGAAGTTATTTGATGAAGTTATGTTCTGTTTCTGCTGCAGATTCATTCCCCAACTGGTTTCAAAATATCCTTTTTTTTGTAGTTAAATATCACCTGACTCGAACAAGTCAGAAAAGACAAAATCCGAAGTAAGAAATTCGCGGGTCAACCCTGTCAGGGTTTTAAACCCTGACAGGGTTAATTATTCACAATTTTTGTCCCTGTAGTGAACAGGAATTGTTGTGGATGCTCCGCAATAAATGCATATTTAAAGCAAAGTAGCCCCTGTTTTAGGAGAATCCTTTGAGATATCGGATTCTCTCCAGAATAGGAGGGTGTGAATAGTACAAGGTAACATAAAGGGGGTGGGGATAAAGATTGGTGAGATTTTCCTTTGAAAGTTTTACGAGGGCACTTACCATGCTTTCCGGATCTTTTGTGAGTTCATACGAAACCCTGTCTGCCTGCCTTTCATGCATTCTCATGAAATAACTTACACAGGGTGTTAAAAATAATGACAGAATATCAGCAAGGAAAGCAAGGATTATAAATTTTGCATAAAGGGTATTTGTGCGGATGTGAAAGAGCGTTAAAAGGGCGTCGCTTTGGATAACCTTGAATGAGAGATAAAGGGCTATGAGTGAAAATATTTCAAAGGCGATGATCATTTTCAGCATATGCCTTTTCTTCCAGTGTCCTATCTCATGCGACAGCACAGCGAGGATTTCATCGTGGTTCATGCTCGCAAGCAAGGTGTCGTAGAGGACGATCCTCTTTGTTTTTCCAATACCGGTAAAATAGGCGTTGGTGTGTTTACTTCTCTTTGATGCATCTATCCTGAGAATCCTGCTTGCATGAATACCGGCCCTGGCGGCTAATTGCATAACCTTTTCTTTCAGTGATTCATCTTCAATTGGGGTGAATTTATTAAAGAGAGGTTCAATGACATACGGCGATACGTACAGAATAAAGATACTGAAAATAAAGAGAAAGCCCCATACCCAGAACCACCAGTAATTGGGGCTCCACTGAATGAGCAAGAACCCTGCAAATGTCACCAGCGACATCATGATTGTTGAAATCAGGAGTGCTTTTATGAAATCGGATATCCACAGTCGTGGGGCCATGGTGTTGAATCCGTATTTATTTTCTATCTTAAAGGTATGGTAAAGGCTGAAAGGTATGGATAGGAATTCGGAACCATAGGCTAAAAGCAAGAAGAACAACCATCCCGACATGATAAATGACAGGTTCTGTGATGCAATCCATGAAGTATAGATATTCAGCAGCCCACCAAAGAAGAATAGCAGAATGACGATATTACTGAATATCGACGAGATAAAGCTGAAACGGGTTTTTTCTGTTTCATAGTCAATTGTCTTTTTCAATACCGATTCGTCTATCTTTCCCTCAAATTCAGGAGGGACAGTTGCACCAACCTTTCTCATGTGTTTGAGATTGAGGTACTGAACCCAGTATTCAGAGCCCTCTTTGAGGATGTAAAGGCAAAGGATGAGAACAAGATATGCGTTCAGGATAAAACCTCCTTTTAGTCCACCTGGATTGATAAATTAAAATTTCATTTCTTATTTGACCATATAAAAGTGGAATAGTGCAATAGTAATTTTAAGTTCTTTTATTTTTTGCTTGAGATAAGCTATCATGCATGTTATATAAATATTCAGTTCTAAATAATGACTTTTTACGAAGTAGTGTAATAAAAGAACGTTACGAAAAGGCAAACCCTGGGCAATCAGGGGACGCAAAGTAAAGGGTCTTGCTAGCCGTTAAACAGTTTAAGCCGTTTAAACGGCTTATGAAAAGACAGCCTTACTGCCGAAGATGTTTAAAGAATATCTTTGCAGTAAGGCTTTTTTTATTTGTGTTCCCAGTAAGACTCATTTTCTTTCGGAGAAATTTACCGTAGCAATAATTTATCAGGTTTCCAGACGTTGCGACGATGCGATGTTCAGACAGATGAAACTGCAAGGGGGAATTTCTCTGAATGAATTCAAGTCAAGATTACCTTCATTATCAAAGGATCAGGAGATCGTCTTCTACTGTGGCTGACCTAAAGAGGCAAGTGCTGCCGGTCAGGCAGCGGTATGCTTAAAAAAAGGGTACAAGAATGCAAAGGTTCTTGGTGGTGGCGTTAATGGATGGAAAAAGGCGGAGTATCCTATTGAACCATAACTTTACTATAAGGAGGCAAGATTATGGAAAATAAGATTACATGGGAAACGCAGATGGACATGGCCCTGACAAGGGCACGAACAGAGAAAAAACCTGTGCTACTTGATTTCTTTAATCCAGGCTGAATCGGTTGTCAACAGATGGATGCAGTTTCGTATCCAAATAAAAATGTTGCTGAATTTATCAATAGCTCGGTAATTCCACTCCGTGCCCGTTATGATGCTCAACCCCTGGCCACTGATTTTAATCTGAAGTGGACTCCGACCCTTATAATTCTTGATATGGAAGGCAAAGAACATCACAGGACAGTAGGTTTTCTTTCTCCCGAAGAATTGATTCCTTCGTTATTGCTGGGTATTGCAAAGGTTCATTTTGACTTGAATACATTCAAAGAGTCGCTTTCAAACTTGGAGAAGATTTTGTCTGATTTTCCTAAAAGTAGTTCAGCACCTGAGGCAATTTACCTGAAAGGTGTATGTTTATACAAGGATACGAAAAATCCAAAGGGACTTAAAGAGGCATACGAACAACTTCAGGCCGGTTATCCTGAGAGCGAGTGGACAAAGCGGGCATATCCCTATCGGCTTTTATAGTTGTGCACCCTGTGATTGTTGGGGTTAGCAGGAATGTGTTCCCGGTGTTGCGCCTTTGTTTTTCGAGTTAAGAAAAATGGGGAGATACCGTTGATTTATTTAAAAGCAAAGTCCTTTAACCAAATCGAAAGGAGAATTGTATGAGCACACCTCAAGAAAAAGTCATGATGAATCCCAACGATGTTGTTATGCTGTTGATTGATCACCAAAGCGGACTGTTCAACCTCGTCAAAGACATGTCTGTGTCTCAATTGCGCAACAATGTCATTGCCCTGGCCAAAATCGCCACGATGCTGAAGATTCCCGTCATTACCACTGCGTCCGTGCCGGAAGGCCCGAACGGCCCGGTGATCCCCGAAATCCAGCAATTCGCTCCCCACGTCAAATATGTCCCGCGTCAGGGTCAGATCAACGCATGGGACGTGCCTATGTTCGTTAAGGCTGTTGAAGAGACTAAACGCAAGACGGTGGTGATGACCGGTACGCTGACGAGTGTTTGCCTGGCATTTCCGGCTATATGCGCAGTCCAGGCCGGTTACAAGGTGTATGCCGTTGTGGATGCTTCGGGCAACTGGAGCAAGATGGCAACCGATTTAACTATCGCCCGTATTATGCAGGCCGGTGTGATTCCTATCGATACGTTTGCGGTTATCGGAGAACTCCAACAGACCTGGAATCGCCCCGATGCGTTGGACTACGCCAACCTCTTTGGCGAACATATTATACCGAATTATCGGTTGTTGATGGAAAGCCACAAAAAGGCTTAAGAGGTTGCCGGCCAGAAATAATGCGGCGTAACCTTTATGCTCAATACATGGAATCCAGAAAGAACTGATATGGTTAAAAAAGCAATCAACGAAGGCAAGAACCCTGCCGATCAGCCCACCGGGTTTGGTTCGGTGAGTGGAGTTCCGAACCTGCCCGCCGGGATTTTGGAGACTTGATTGTGATTGTTTCGCTTTCTGACATTGTAACAGGCGCTACAGGAAATCAAGATGGTACTGTAGTTAAAAGTATTCGAGTCAGACACAATATCTTTTACATATTACAGAAATCAAATCTCTAGGAGGAAAAAAATCAAGGAGTCAAACAATAAAACGTACTGGTGCTTTCCATGAGCAATTAACGCCCTATAACGCTGTTACGGAATTACTTGTATTCCTGATAGTTCGGGTAATAACAGTGGCATATTCCCAACCAAAAATCGATGAAGGAACACAATGACTGAAACGAGAAAGATCCGCAAAGTCCTGAAAAGTAAGCCTACGATCGAAGGGGCTGGTGTCCACCTTAAACGGGCGTTTGGATATAGCCAGGTTCCGATGTTTGACCCTTTTTTACTTCTGGACGATTTCCGCTCAAACAATCCAGAGCATTATATCAAGGGTTTTCCATGGCACCCGCATCGTGGAATCGAGACAATCACCTATGTTCTTCGGGGAGATGTTGAGCATGGTGACAGCATGGGGAATAAGGGCATTATAACGTCTGGCGATATACAATGGATGACCGCGGGAAGCGGGATCATACACCAGGAAATGCCCAAAGGAGACTCAAATGGTATGATGTTTGGATTTCAACTCTGGGCCAATCTACCTAAATCTCATAAAATGATGGAGCCTCGTTATCGGGATGTGAAAAGCGGGCAAATCCCTAATGTAATGCTGGAGAACGGCACAAAAGTGCGGGTCATATGCGGTAAAGTTGGCGGCAAGCAGGGGGCCGTTCAGGACATCATCGCCGACCCGGAATACCTTGATATAACCGTTCCAGCCCGTTCAGAATTCATACACCCGACAAAGCGTGGACACACCGTTTTTGCGTACGTCATCGAAGGTAAGGGATATTTTTGCAAGGAAAAGCTCCCGTTTTCTTATGAGATCGAAGGGGTTAACTATTTCGATATGCAAAGAGACCCTTTTGTAGGCAATGAGTCTCTTGTCTTGTTTGAAGATGGCGATCAGATGATGGTCTCAACGGAAGACGATGCAGTCAGGTTCCTGCTTATATCCGGCAAGCCCATTGGTGAACCAGTCGCATGGTACGGTCCTATTGTGATGAATACGGAAGATGAACTACGGATCGCTTTTGAAGAGTACCATAATGGCACATTTGTCAAATACGAGAGAGTTTAATAGTATGGTAGAACTACAAAGCCTGGAGAAATACCCTGTAGTTTATTTTGAATATTTATAAAAAGGAGGATAGCTATGAAAGTACTAATCGTCTACTATAGCACATACGGCAATGTATACAAGATGGCGAAGTTCGTGGCAGAAGGGGTTAAGGAGGTTAAGGGTGCGGAACCAGTTATCCGTACAGTTCCAGAATTGATACCTGCCTCTGTCATCGATTCCCGGGAGGATATGAAGGCAGGCAAGACGATGCAGAAAGACGTTCCGATGGTTACAAAAGATGACTTCAAAGAAGCAGGAGCGATAGCTTTTGGCACACCAACAAGGTTTGGAAATGTATCAGCGCAATTAAAAAACCAGGTTGACCAACTTACATCGTTGTGGCTCGCAGGTGAACTTGAAGGCAAACCTGCCGGCGTCTTTGTGTCTACGGCAAGCCTTCACGGAGGGCAGGAGACGACGATACTTACCTTGATGGCCCCTCTCTTGCACCTCGGTATGATACTCGTTGGTGTACCTTACTCGGTTAAAGAGCTTTTTACGACTCAAGCCGGAGGTTCTCCATATGGACCCGGTCATGTTGCAGGACCGGACAGCCAACGGGAAATTGACCAGCATGAGGCTATAATATGCCGCGCTTTAGGGCGCAGGCTCGCCGAAGTCGGGCTTAAACTGCAAGGAAAGAATAACAATCAATAACTCCACCATTGGTCTAAGGATAGGAGTTTGACAAACAAGACTTTTACAATACAATTTGAATTGAATGTCTTGAGTTTAAACCAATGACCAAAAATTTTAAAGGAAAAAACTGTTGTGGAACCTCTTTTTCAAGCCGTATCAACCAATGGAGTTGGGCCAGCTGGTTCGCAGATATCTGAAGTTGTTGCCCCTGCGGATGAAGAACTTCTTGATGCATATTCGAAGGCCGTCGTTAGCGCTTCAGAGAAAGTTATCCCGGCTGTAGTAAATATTAACGTTCGTCAGTTGTCGAATGGCCGGCAAACAGTCCATCCACGGATGTCACAACAAATGATGGGCAATGGATCGGGGTTCATTTTTACCCCGGATGGTTTTATTCTCACAAACAGTCACGTTGTGCATAATGCCGGTCAAATTGAAGTGGCGCTTGCGGATGGCCGTCGTTTGACAGCAGATATGATCGGAGACGATCCCGATACGGATTTGGCGGTTATCAGAGTTCATGCCCCGGACCTGGCATATGCACGTTTAGGGAACTCTCAATCTATTCGAGTAGGCCAACTCGTAATTGCAATTGGTAACCCCTATGGCTTCCAGTGTACAGTAACCGCCGGTGTGGTAAGTGCACTCGGGCGCTCACTCAGATCACGATCGGGAAGGTTGATAGATAGTATCATCCAAACTGATGCTGCACTCAATCCGGGCAATTCAGGAGGCCCGCTCATAAATTCCCACGGAGAAGTAATTGGCGTCAATACAGCGATTATCCAGGGAGCACAAGGCCTCTGTTTCGCTATTGCGGTTGACACAGTTAAGTTCGTCGCGACAGGGCTTATGAAAGATGGGAAAATCCGTCGTGGTTATATTGGTGTAGCAGGGCAAAGCGTCTTTCTCCACCGCCGACTTGTGCTATTCCATAACTTACCGATAGAGAGCGGTGTACTGGTCATTTCCGTTGAGAACAACAGTCCTGCCCAAAGAGCTGGCTTGGTTGAAGGGGATGTAATCATAGGTTTCGACGATCAGGCGATTGAGAGCGTAGACGATCTGCACAAGCTTCTTACTGAACACTGGATCGGGGTAAAGTCGGAGCTAACCATTATTCGGCGTTCCGAGAAGGTCGTTCTTGAGGTCGTCCCGGAGGAATCTAAAGTCAGATCGGATGAATAGTGTTAAATAACTGCATAATAATTACATTATCGGGAAATTGTTGATGAAAAAAGGAAATGTGGCTATGAAAAGTATAATAGTGCTGGTTATTGTAATTGTCCTTTCCGGATGTGCCGCTGTAAAGAAAGATAAGGCTCTGGAATCTATGCCTTATGATGCGCCGGTGCAGAAGATATCCATGACTGCAAAGCGGTTTGAATTTACTCCGGAAGTAATTCAGGTTAAGCAGGGCACTCATGTGATTTTGGAAATCGAGAGTCTGGATGTGACGCATGGGTTTAAGATTGAACAGTATGGAATTCTTGTGACCATCCCGGAAAAAGGAATGGCTACCGTTGAGTTCTATGCTAAAGAACCCGGAACGTATCCTTTTCAATGTTCTCACTTTTGTGGTGCAGGGCATTTTGGAATGAATGGAAAGATCGTTGTAGAGGGAAGATGAAATATCAGGAGTCTTTTTTATAATAAGGCCTTTTCAACTTTAATGATTTCATAAGTAGACTCTCCTTCCGGGAGTTTGATCGTTATCGTTTCACCTGCCGTTCTGTTTAGTAGTCCTTTTCCAATGGGTGACAGGTAGGAGATTATGCCTTTTTCAATATCCACATCCCACGGTCCCAATAGGGTATACGTCTCTAATTCCGCCTTTCCTTCATGCCTTAAAGTAACTTTTGTACCCGGAGAGGCTGTA
Source organism: Candidatus Brocadia sp. (assembly GCA_021646415.1). Classification (NCBI taxonomy): domain Bacteria; kingdom Pseudomonadati; phylum Planctomycetota; class Candidatus Brocadiia; order Candidatus Brocadiales; family Candidatus Brocadiaceae; genus Candidatus Brocadia; species Candidatus Brocadia sp. The sequence continues at coordinate 47,042 of SOEU01000005.1, read as the reverse complement.
TCCGCATGAATTGAATGTGGGTCAATGATAACAACCTTCTGTAATTCAGCCTTCATGCGTTCTGCCTTTTCCACGAGCATTGCTTGCTTTTCCCGTGCTGCCTTATACTCTGCATTTTCACGCAGATCTCCCCGGCTTATGGCTTCTCCGAGATCATGTGCGTTTTCTGGAAATTCCACGTTCATAAGATGGTCAAATTCCTTCTTTTTCCTCTCATAACCTTCTTTCGTGACGTAGATTTTGCTTTCATCGAGTTTGGGGAGACCTGGTTCTTCGAATAGTTCCGGATAACGGTCCTGAATGACACTTTCGATAGAAACTTTGAACCAATCCTCCATGCCCTTGCTGCGGGAGACGACGTTAAAAATGGCTTCTGCGTTGGCATCATTCAGAATACTTATGGCATAATCGGTGCCTTTATCCTCCAAAAGATTTTTTATCTTGGTGATGATGGTCTTTAAATCCCCGTCGCGCCCTTTCTGGATCTTAAAATAGATATTGTCTGATAGCTCGATTAACCTATTAAACATGAGGGCTGGATCAATGTTTTTATAAAGTTCAGTGTATCGTCCATGCATGCCATTTTTACAAAACCAGATATAGTGTTCCGGGTAGGCGTTAAACTGATTGAATAATTTTAAGGCTGTCCCTTCAATGGCATGTTGCTTGTTTTCAGTAATAAGTTCCTTGATAATGAATTCCCATAGATTGCCACTGTTCAGAAAAAACAGTGATATAAATTCATCCTGCCAATGTTCTGGTTTGATTTGTTTGATTAAACCGAGGGTTTGTTTTCTGTATTCCAATATGTTGATGTTATCTATAAATTCCGGAAGATTTTCAATTGTGCGAATAAGTGTTTCGATAGTGTCTTTATATTTTCCTGCATCCTCTTTGAGGACGCCTTGTATTTCTTCAAGGAGGAAGAGACATTCTATGGCAAGGGAAGGGTTTTTCTCCTGCAATGTAGCGGCGTCTTTCACAAAAAGAGTTGTAATTTCAGTCAAAGTTTCTCTGCATGTTTCAGTGTCTTTCATTATGGAAACATATTTTTTGGTGATTTCGACCTTTTTGCTTATATCTCCGGTGATGGCCAGTTTTTCGAGTATCTCTTGATGGTGTGTCATTGGTGAGGTACGAAGTTCCAGGAAGGACGTGGTGGGGGTCCCGTCGGTAAGTTTTATGTAAGGGTCTTTTTTAAGCAACTTTTTGGTATTTACCCACCATTTACTCCATGCCTCGGGCGGTATAACACCGGATATGAGCCGGTTCTTTATATGAGAAACCGAGGCTTTCCCTTTAAAATATTTCAGGGTTAGTTTAATTAAACCTACGGGGTCTTCTCCAATCATTTTATTCAATACATCTTTACGGGCGTAAATCATTGCCAGTAAATCATCCTTATCCAGTTTCTGTAATATATCCGGGGCAATATCCATGGAAATGCTGTGGTTGTTCTTTTTTTCAAAATTGATGTTTACCTTTTCGCCTTCTGTGTCGATAGAAACTACCTGACCTACCCCCCAGCTTTTATGGGAGACATAATCGTTCCGATCGAGATAAAAGTACTTTTCTAGTTTTTTCATGGCACTACGGATGTCGGACGCTGTCTCTATACCCGTTTTTTCAACCAAGTCCTTTGCATAAGGTCTGTCTTTATAAATGTTTGAATAACACTCGGCGATTTCTTTTGCCAGCCCCTTTTCTTTCGGGTTATATTCAAATACTTTTTTTAGCACCTCCAGAACGTCTTGATAGAGTCCTTTTTGTCGATAATGAGGTGCCAACATCATCAGGAAATCGTGAGCCCGTTTTTTTTCTTCCCGTTTCGCAAGGAGATCAACAACATCGAAAAGCGCCTGTAAATCCATACTGTTGGATTCAATAATTCCAAGCCATGCTTCTTCCAGTTTGTCATACTGTTCCGTATTGATAAGGTTTATCAATTCATTCGTATCGAGCTTATTCCCGGTAATAGAACACTCATTGGACATACTTATTCTCCTAATATTTTATAACGGGGAAAAATAGAATCCCGGTTAAAAATGAAATTATAAACGGTAATTATAAAACTATTTGATGGATAAAGGAAGTAAGAAATTGAATTGTACGTGAAAACGTAATTTTTAAAATAATTTGATGAAAATACAATATTATTTACTATAATTCATAGTTTATAATTATGAACAGGGAAAAACTGTTGCGTGTATGTTTTTGAAGAAGTCAGTAGCCAGGAGGTAGAATACGGGCATGAGAAAAATACCAAGAACGATGAGTACCCAACACCCGGATAATATTACTATGCCATTCTTTACCGAAGGGACGTGCTTTTTGGGTGAAGATGAAATAAAAGAGGCATATTACGTGTTTTCACATCTGCGGTGTGACGAACAGATGTGGGATTGTGAAGGAAAGGAAGTTGATGAGTTTGTCATTAAGAAACTGCTTACCCGGTATGACAATTATTTCAAAAAACGCAGGATTGGGAAGGATGTCTTTATTACTTTACGCGTACCTAACCCTATGGTAGAAAAAAGTGAAGCGAAGATTCTTCTGGAAACTTTGGAAAGTGCGCCACGTTCGTACGATACCGCAAGCCAGTTTTACGGAGACGATAACATACCACCCATCTTTGAAGTTATCCTTCCCATGACGACCAATACGGAAACAATTAACCGCGTATATTATTATTATCGTGATTTTGTTGTCGGGAAGCAACATAGGAAATGTTTTGAGAATGATATTACCATAAAGGACTGGATTGGCGAATTTAAGCCCGAGACTCTGGAAGTGATTCCGTTATTCGAGGATATCCCTTATATGCTCTCTGCGGATACAATGGTGCAGAATTATCTAAAGGACAAACAATTTTCGTATCAAAGGGTATTCCTTGGCCGTTCAGATCCTGCATTGAACTATGGTATGCTGCCTGCAATACTGGTAGTCAAAATTGCTTTACAGAGGTTGCATGCGTTACAGGAAAGAATCAGGATCCCTATCTATCCCATCCTGGGACTCGGTTCAAATCTCTTTCGGGGCAATCTGTCGCCGTTAACTGTGGACGAATGCCTGAAAGAATTTCCCAGTGTTCAAACCTTTACGATACAATCGGCATTTAAATACGATTATGACGAAGGGCAGGTCAGCGGGGCCATTCAAAAGATTAATGACCATGTGAGATCATGCCCGACTTCAATAAATGAAGAAGTGGCCCTGGATATTGCGGAAAGATTGGCGTCGGCTTACCGGGAACAAATAAAGGAGCTTGCTCCGTTAATTAACGAGATAGCCAGATTTGTTCCTAAACGGAGGATGCGTAAACTCCACATCGGTCTTTTCGGTTATTCAAGAAATATCGAAGGGATTACCCTGCCGAGGGTAATTGCTTATTGTGCTTCACTTTACTCGATTGGACTACCACCGGAACTGCTGGGATTGCATTATCTGACTGAAAAGGATTTGGTGTTCCTCAAGACCGCATACCCTGCATTTCTGGATGATCTTTCATCGGTAGCATCGTATTATAATGGGGATGTGATGAAATTAATATCTCCGAAAATTGCAAGGGACATCGAGAAGGTGTTGGGTATGGTAAAGTATACAGAAAACATACTTCACAGCGAGTATACTTCCCAGATCATTCAGGCAATTCTCTCCGGGAAGAAAGAAACCGTTACCGAAAACATGATTGCAGCAGGAAAGACGAGGAGATTCCTGGGATGATCAATTGCCGGTATGAACAAATATTTTTTATTGAAAAAAATTTCGCGCACGAAAAAAATTCATAAAATGTCTAAAATTTTTGCTAATAAAATATTACGACGCTATCTTATGACAGAATGGTTCAGGATGTTTTTACCATCCTTAGCGTGTTTTGAGTTGTTGATCTTCCTGGGATTTTCTATTCAATTGTTACATAAAGGACTTGACATTATTACCCTACGGGTACTGATTCCTCATCTTTTTATTCAGGCGCTTCCTTATTCTATACCTTCGGCATTACTGACTGCTACGTCTATGACGTATGGACGCATGAGTGCTGATCATGAAATCATTGCCATCCAGGCAAGTGGCATCCATATATTGAGAATAATTACACCTGTTTTGGTAATTGGAGTTGTCTTTAGTTTAATAGCATTAGCCTTATCTGCCGAGATTTTGCCACGGTCTTCTTATAAAATAATATTGCTTCAGGAGCGCGCTATCAATAACATTCTGGCAGGGCGTTTGGCTACCTTTCAGAAAAAAATCGACCTGCATCCGTACCAAATTTATATCGGAAATATGGAAGGTGGTATAAATAAAGATATAGCAGTAATTGAGTATGCGAATGACTATGTGACGAATGTTATCCTTGCCGAAGAGGGGTCTATCAAAATGGATGAAGCGGAAAATAAGATACTTCTTACGTTGCACCGGGGGGAATTTCTTAAGCCGAATTATAAAAAGTTGGAGGAAATTCCTCGTGTGGGTGTGTTTAAGGAAACCACATTCGAAATTTCTCTGAACGAAAAGAAGCGAGAATCTTCTTCAAAGTATATGACGGTATTTCAACTCTGCAGATACAACAAGGAAATTAACAACGAATTGGCAAAAAATCCGAAAACACCATTGAACTCAGGAAAGAACAAAGATGCTTTGATAAAAGAACTTGCTGCCAATCGGGAGGAAGTCGGTAGTTTGTCACGGAAGCGTGAGAAACTTGCCACAGAATTGAAGCGTTCAAACGAAAACCTGGCACGTCAGGCATCAAAGATCGAAGGACTGGAGAACGAGAGCAAGATAGCAAAAAATTACATCCTTGTTGCTAATGAAAATTTGATTCAAGTGAAAAAAGAAAAGAAGGCGGGTACCTTAATGACTCAAGACAGAGATAAAAAAATCATGCAGATAAAGGAAACCATTGAGAGGGAAAGGCAAAGAATTTATAATATCGAACGAAAAATTGTTGCGGCCAGAGAGGTGCAGAGTGAAGAAACAAAAAAAATTACCTCTCTCTCTCAAGCTATTTCAGAGATAAACATCCGGCGCGATGCCTTGCTGAAAAATGTCGAAGCTATGGAGGGGGAATCAACTATTGCCGAAAAAGAGGAAATACGGCGTAAAAATGATATTTCCATACACAAGAGGCTTTCACAAGCACTCTCCTGTATACCTTTTGTCATAATTGGCATTCCACTCGGCATTATGCTGCGGAGCGGACACCTCATGATCGGGTTTGGTGCCAGCTTCATGGTGATCCTGTTTATCTACTACCCGCTGGTCGTAACGGGAATGGTGCTGGCAAAGGATACTTTCGTACCTGTGACACCTGCCATATGGGGTGCAAATATTATCCTTTTTATTGGTGGTATGTTTGTTTTCAGAAAACTGTTTATCAGATAAAGGCTTTACCATATTACGTTCTTGACTTTTAACGGAAAAGGATTAGTATAAATATACAAAATACTTTAAGTATTTCTTATGAGATGGTTTAATACATGCGCAACAATCGGCTCACTTTCGGAATAAATATCGGAAGCAAGTGGACACGCATAATCATGATTTTGATTATTGCCAATGTGAGCGTGTTTATGCTTCAGTTGTTATTTTCGACGGTGAGTATGCAGTGGTCGCAGCAGATGATGAACATCTTAAGTGATGAGCAGCTGGGGCACACAGCGGCGCTGCCATGGTATTATCCCGCTTCTGATAAATTTACAAAACTGTTCTGGCTTTATCCTCCCGACACTTTGGGACATTTGTGGCTGTGGCAGTTTTTCACATACATGTTCTTGCACAGCACAACAGACCCATGGCACTTGATATTTAATATGCTGGGTCTTTGGATGTTCGGAAGTGAGGTTGAACGGGTACTTGGTTCCAGGCGATTTTTAACCCTTTATTTTACAGCGGGAATTTTTGCCGGGATATGTTGTTGCGTATTTACTCCGTGGACTCCTATTCTTGGAGCTTCGGGGGCGATCTTTGCCATTGAAGTGGCCTTTGCCATGTATTTTCCCAACAGCACGGTTATTCTTTATTTCTTTCCCATGAAGGCGAAGTACCTGGTTATGATTTTTGCCGGTATTACGATATTTAACTGCATTCTTCCTAAAACTGGCAATATTGCACACTTTGCACATTTAGGCGGGCTTGTTTATGGTTTTTTATTTGTCCGGTACTCCTATCGGGTGGGGTTGTATCTCAAAAAGTGGCAGATACACCAGCATGAAAAAGAGTTGATGAAAGAACAGGAACTCCGTGCGAAGGTGGATGAAATCCTCGATAAGGTGAATCGTGAAGGTCTAAGGAACTTATCATGGAGGGAACGGAGTTTTCTCAAGAGTGCCAGTAAGAGGTATAAAAAGAATAAAGAATAATGCATAATAATTGCTTCTGGGGTAGACAATGATTAAAATTGCGATAAATGGTGCTTGCGGCAGGATGGGATCCAGGATCGCTGCACTTGCCATTGAAGATCCTGAATTGAAATTGGTAGCAGCCCTGGAAAGGCCGGGTCACCAGTCGCTTGGCAAGGATGTGGGTTTGGTTGCCGGGTGCGGAGAAACCGGTATCACAATAACAACGGCATTCAATGCACATGCAGACGTTTTAATTGATTTCTCATCACCTGAATCTGCCATAGCTATCGGCGAGATTTGCACAAGGAAAAATGTTGCCTTTGTTGTTGGTACAACAGGATTAAACTCACAACAACACGAAAAAATGCAGCACTTTTCCAGATTGATTCCATGCTTAGTATCTCCTAATATGAGTGTGGGAGTTAACGTTCTGTTTAACCTTGTTGCTCATGTGGCTAAGATGGTGGAAAAGGAATTTGATATTGAAATTATTGAAACCCATCACAGGTTTAAAAAAGATTCACCCAGTGGCACAGCCTTGCGAATCGCTGAAAAGGTATGTGAAGTAACAGGTCGAAAGATGGATGAGGATGTTATTTATGGCAGGAGCGGGATTAGCGGAGAGCGACCCATGAATCAGGTTGGTATACACGCGGTACGTAGCGGCGATGTCATAGGTGATCATACGGTTATTTTTGGTAGTTTGGGAGAACGGATAGAGATTACTCATAGGGCACACACCAGAGATACTTTTGTACGGGGCGCCATCCGTGCAGCGAAGTTTATAGCTAAAAAGCCTCCGGGGATGTACAGTATGTCAGACGTCCTGCAGATACAACCATAAATTGACCTTCAGTAACTTTTCCATTCCCCAAAGCATAAAAGCCACAAATGATTTATTTGGTGTTTTTGTGACATAAAATTTTATTTCACTATATGTTTGGAAATTGTAATTAAAAAAGAAAACTATGAGATTTGATAAATTTACCATCAAGGCACAAGAGGCTGTTCAGGAAGCCCAGGAATTAGCGGAATCCAAGAGGCAACAGCAAATCTTAGCCGTGCATTTATTGGAAGTCCTTTTAACTCAGGAGCAGGGCATAGTTATGCCGCTTCTGAAAAAATTAGGAATTAATACGGATGCCGTCCTCGATAAGACGATGTCGGCGGTTAACAAATTACCACAAGTAAGCGGGCCAGGAGTGCCAGGACAGGCCTATGTAAGTACAGAACTTCGGGATACTTTTAATCTTGCCTGGGAAGAAGCCAGCAAATTGAAGGATGAGTATGTAAGTACAGAACACCTGCTGTTGGCGCTGGCGGGGCAAAGGAACATAACTGCCGGTAGGATATTGCATGAAGCTGGTGTTACCAGAGAAAATATTTATGTGGCATTAAAAGAAATCAGGGGGGGCCAAAGGGTTACTGACCAGAATCCTGAAGAAAAATATCAAGCCCTTGAGCGTTACAGTAAAGACCTTGTCGAACTAGCGCGAAAGGGAAAGCTCGATCCTGTTATTGGACGGGATGATGAGATAAGGCGCGTGATACAGGTTTTATCTCGCAGGACGAAGAATAATCCTGTCTTGATTGGTGAACCCGGTGTGGGGAAAACGGCCATTGTAGAGGGTCTGGCCCAACGTATCGTTAATGGTGATATACCAGAGAGTCTGAAAAACAAGCGGGTGATGTCTTTAGATATGGGTGCCCTGATTGCAGGTACAAAATACCGGGGCGAGTTTGAAGATCGTCTTAAGGCTGTGCTTAAGGAAGTAAGCGAAAAAGAAGGCCAGATTATCCTCTTTATCGATGAGTTACATACGGTTGTGGGGGCAGGTGCAGCCGAAGGTGCCGTGGATGCATCCAATCTGTTAAAACCAGCGCTTGCCCGTGGTGAGTTGCGCTGCGTGGGCGCCACTACCCTGGATGAATACCGAAAGCATATTGAAAAGGATGCCGCATTGGAAAGGCGGTTCCAGCCGGTATATGTTGGCGAGCCGTCCGTAGAGGATACCATTGCAATCCTGAGGGGATTGAAGGAACGGTATGAACTGCATCACGGGGTGCGTATTAAAGACTCTGCAATTGTCGCTGCGGCCACACTTTCCCAGCGGTACATCTCAGATCGATTTCTGCCTGACAAGGCCATTGACTTGATTGATGAGGCTGCTTCTAAGCTGAGAATTGAAATCGATAGTATGCCCGTTGAACTGGACGAGATTGAGCGGAAGATTATGCAACTGGAGATCGAAAAAGAGGCCCTGAAAAAAGAAAGGGATACCGCATCAAAACAGCGTATGGAGAAAATTGAGAAGCAGTTGTCAGATTTGCGGGAGGAATCGGGTGCCCTTCGCGCTCAATGGGAGAACGAGAAAAAGATTATTAAAGAAATACAGGAAATTAATGCCAGGATCGAGCAGTCTCGCATCGATGAACAGACAGCGCAAAGGGAAGGGAATTTGGGGAAAGTAGCTGAGATACGCTACGGACTTATCCGGGAATGTGAACAAAAATTGAAGCAAAAACACCATGAATTGCAAGAATTACAAAAGAACTCGTCGCTCCTTAATGAAGAGGTTGACGCGGACGATATTGCCACGGTTGTGTCCAAGTGGACCGGGATCCCTGTGACACGAATGCTGGAAGGTGAAAAGGAAAAACTCCTGAAAATGGAAGAACGGCTCAGAGAGAGGGTTGTTGGTCAGGAAGAGGCTATCAGAGCCGTTTCAAATGCGATCAGGCGTGCCCGTGCAGGACTTCAGGACCCTAACCGTCCTATAGGTACTTTTTTATTCCTTGGTCCTACCGGAGTAGGAAAAACAGAACTTTGCAAGGCCCTTGCTGCCTTTTTATTTGATAGTGAAAATGCCATGGTGCGTATCGATATGTCTGAGTTTATGGAACAACACTCAGTGGCACGGCTCATTGGAGCACCTCCTGGTTATGTAGGTTATGAGGAGGGCGGACGTCTTACCGAGGCAATTCGGAGAAGACCGTATTCCGTAATCCTGTTCGATGAGGTAGAAAAGGCACATCGGGATGTATTTAATATATTGCTTCAAGTCTTTGATGATGGGCGGTTGACGGATGGGCATGGCAGAACGGTGGATTTTAAAAATACCATTATCGTAATGACTTCAAATATTGCCAGCCAGTGGATACAGGATCTTACGGGTCCTGAGAATGAGGAGGAATTAAGAAGCCGGGTGAAACAGGCATTGAAAGAGGCCTTCAGACCAGAGTTTCTTAACCGTATCGACGAAACAATCATATTCCATGGTCTGTCAAAGGAAATGATTGGACAGATTGCTGAGATACAATTGAAAGAACTTCAAAGGCGTTTGGCTAAAAATAACTATCAAATAAAGGTCACCGACCGATTAAAGGAACGGCTGGTACAGGAGGGTTTTGATCCACACTTCGGAGCAAGACCTCTGAAGCGTACAATACAGCAAATGATTGAGAATCCGCTCTCTCTGGAGATATTGGAAGGTAAGTTTGCGGAGGGGACAGAGATTCGAGTGGATATGGAAAATGGAAAAGTGGTTTTTACCACTGGTGAATTGGTGGCTGTATAGGAATCAAATATTTGTTTACCACAGGAATAAACAAGATAGCATGAAAAAATAAAAGCCTACCGGAATGCTTTTGATTTGAATTTTTTATAAACTCTTACATATTACAGAATGGAGCAATGTTGTGAACAAGATAGTCAAATACACGTGGTTTACTTTTTTCTTTGCTGCGGTTCTCTCTCTCTCTCAGATAATTACTTACGGGGGGGATTCTGTTACAACGATAAAACTTGCAGAATTAAATGCCCTGCTTGACCGTAACAAAGGCAAGGTGGTGATTGTTGATTTGTGGGCAACGTGGTGTCCACCGTGCAGAAAAGAGATACCCGGTTTCGTAAATCTCTACAATAAATATAAGGGAAAAATAGAGATTATTGGTATTGCCTTTGATGAAAATGGGCAAGACGTAGTTCCGCCGTTTATAAAAAAAATGGGCATTAATTATCCCGTTTATCTTGGAGGAGGAGATATTGCCGAGTCACATGATCTCCGGGCATATCCAACGACTGTTGTTTACGGTAAAGATGGAAAAGTGGCCAATACGCATATTGGCTATGTATCTGAAAAGGAATTTGATGACGAAATCAGTATATTGGTGAAGAATTAGCGAACTACCTGGTCATGCGACTTTGAATTCTGAAAGAAACGAAGATTCTACGCATTTTCTATCTTTCATCTAGTGCACAATGTGCCATGCCACACTTGTGACACGACACACATCTGTGTCGTGTCACATTTTTCTTGTTTTCATCTCAATAGATCATCTCATTCTTAATTAATTCATCGAGCGCATTTATAAAGATATTTGCATAATTAATTTTGGCGTTATTGTTTGGTGAGATTATTGAGGATGTCTATGCCTTGTTTGAGGGTTTCTTCTGAGGCAGCGTAAGAGATACGGAAGTGAGTATGGCGTTCGGAAAAGACACTGCCGGGTATAATGAGAAGGTTCTTTTGGATAGCGGTTGTAACGAATTCTTCATCTGTACCCCATGGAACCTGCGGAAAAAGATAAAAGGCACCGCCGGGTCTTATCATGTTGTAATTGTCCTTTAGCCCATCATACATCAAGTCTCTTTTCTTTTTGTAGCTTGCGATGTAGTTGCTCAGGTCTGTGTCTAAAGATTTTGCCACGGCATACTGGGCTGGAGAAGGTGCACATACGAACGTGTACTGTTGCAGTTTGATCATCTCGCTGATTATATTGGCAGGTCCTGCCGCATAGCCCATTCGCCAGCCTGTCATGGCGAAGGATTTGGAAAAGCCGTCCAGGATTAACGTCTTTTCATAATACCTCCCGATACTGTCAAACTCGTGATTGTAATCATAGTCATGATATATTTCATCAGAAATCACGACAAGGTTGTGCTTTCTTGCCAGTTCAGCAATCTCTTTAAGTTCCTGACTGGTACACAGGGCACCCGTAGGGTTTGCAGGGCTGTTGATAATCAATGTTGTTGTTTTTTTTGTAATGTGGGGTTGGATGCGTGCAGCCGTCAATTTAAAGTCTGGATACGTATCAATAAATACAGGTTTGCCCCCGCAGAAATTGACCAAATGTTTATAACTCACAAAGGCAGGATCAGGTATGAGTACCTCATCTTCGGGATTGACAAGAACCATAAAAGCGAGTGTCAATGCCCCGGAGACACCTGAGGTGATCATGATACTTTCGGCATTTACCCCGCGTTCTTTCTGAAGTCGTTTGAGCAAACCATTCCGAAGTTCAGGTATACCTTGCGTGACAGTATACTTATTGGTACCATCTTTAATAGCTTTAATTGCTTCATTTTTAATCTCTTCAGGAACATCAAAATCCGGTTGGCCTATACTCAGGTTCACCGGATTTCGCATTTTTTGTGCCAGATCAAAGACCTTTCTGATTCCTGAGGAGTCGATTTTCGACATCCTATGGGCGATCATTATTTCTTGGTCTTTTCCTTGCCAGCAGGTGCGCCGGCTTCTGATGGTGCTCCTGCCGTCGGGGCCGCTTCTGCTTTCGCTTCCTTTTTCTCTGACTTCGTCTTTCGTTTCAACTTAATGGTTTTTACCTTGGGAATGCCGAAGACCGACATCGTTGGCTCCCATTTTCCCTCTCCCCTAAGTATTTTAATGCGTTCCGTCCTTGTAAATACATTTCTTGGTCTTACCAATTTACCCTTTGCTTTCAAACTTTTATCAACACTCATGTTTCCTCCTAAATTTTATCTCATACGTATAGGATAACATCCTTCAAACTGTTTTCTGTTTTCATATTTAAATTCAGCAAGCGTTTTTTGTGCATTTATCAAATCTGCATTATTATTTGTTTCAAATTCTCCCACGCAAATAAAAATTTCCTTACCGGTATTTACAATGAATGTGTCATAACCTAATGTATTCTGAATTGTTTTGGCTGTCTCTTTTGCCTTTTCAACATTATCTTTGGTATTTTTATATGATATTACGCGTAATGTCCATTTATCTTTAATAATTGGCTTTTGTTGTTCAATTTGTTTCTCCGATTTGCTTGCAGCCTTTTGTGGGGGAACCTCTTCTGGCTCTGTCGGCCCAAAAGTAGTCTTTTTGGTGTCTTGTGGTTCTATCGTTTCTAACCATTCTTCAGTATGACTCGTTATACCCTTATTGTATCCAACTTTGTGTCCAATAAAAAAACATGCAATGGATAAGAAAGTTGCTGCTATCGCACCAATAATAAGTGTTTCTTGCCTGAGCACCACCTCATCTTTTCTTAAACCTCGTTCATTTTTCGAAGGAGCAGAAATGAGCGGGGATTCCCTTGGTTTTTCTTTTACAAGAGGATTTTCTGCGGTTGTTTTCTTGATCCATCCCAGGGGGTCTGCTGTTGGCATTGGTTTGCTAACCGACGTCTCCTCAGATATGGGAAGCTTGTATTGAGGACTTATCTCCGGGGTCTCCGTTTGAGATTTTATTTCATCCTTTTGGGTATCCTGTACCTTTGGTGGTGGTTTAAATAGCTCGAAAAACTCCCTTGAATCACTTCCTTTTGTCATAAATTTTCCGCTCCATGCGAGGATAATTTATTGAATTCATAAGAATTTATTATAATGGGAGTTATACCAATAATCCATTTTGTTGAATTTTATAACAGATATATGATAAAGTCAAGCGATTTGTATCTTTAAAACATAACACTTTGACAGCCGTTTAAATTGTGATATACTGAATCCATTTTAATTCTTAAAATCCTCATCAAAGGCAGTATGACGGATAATTTGGGTCGAGGCTATACTGCTCTCACTATGACATTAACCATTAAAGAGAAGATTGAACAGCTTCGTGAAATAATACGATACCACGACAGAAAGTATTATGTAGAGAATAATCCCGAGATTACCGACTATGAATATGACCAACTCATAAAGCAATTGCAACAGCTTGAAAAGGCACATCCAGAGTTTATTACGCCAGATTCACCTACTCAGCGAGTTGGGGGAGAACCCCTTACCCAATTCCCCACTGTAGGGCATAAGATCCCTATGCTGAGTATCGATAACACATACTCAGAAAAAGAGTTAAGGGAATTTGACCAGCGCATAAAACGTATGGCAGGAATCGATACTCATAGGGATATTGAATATGTTGTCGAATTGAAGATTGATGGGGTCGCTGTTACTCTCTGGTATGAAAAAGGCTTGTTTGTGCGAGGGGCTACAAGGGGGGATGGTTTTAAGGGCGATGATGTAACTGCAAACCTCAGAACAATTCGTCAGATTCCTTTGAAATTAGAGCCCGCAGATAAAAAACAAAAGATTCCATCTGTCCTGGAAATCAGGGGAGAAACCTACCTGTCGAATAAAGAATTTCAGAGACTCAATGAAGAAAGGGAAGAAGAGGGTGAACCTCAGTTTGCCAACCCCAGGAATGCTGCTGCGGGTTCACTCAAGCTGCTTGACCCACGTATTACCGCAAAAAGGAACCTACGCATCTTTACCTATGCAATGGGGTATTATGAGGAGCTTGAGCTGAAGACCCATATCCAATGCCTTGAGCTTCTTCGAGTTTTTGGCTTACCGGTAAATCCTCATACCCGGCTGTGCGAGAACATTGAGGCGGTGATTCAATATTGTAATGAATGGGACAAACGCCGCAGGGAACTGGATTACATGGTTGACGGGATGGTAATAAAGATTAATTTGCTTGCCCTTCATAGTCAATTGGGGTCTACGAGCAAGGCGCCTCGCTGGGTGATCTCGTATAAATATCAACCTGAACAGGCCATTACAAAGATTGAAGATATTGCCGTGCAGGTAGGAAAGACCGGTACCATAACACCTGTTGCCAATCTCACTCCGGTATTGCTCTCCGGCACTACCGTTAGCCGTGCAACGCTCCATAATTTCGATGAAATACAAAGGAAGGACATACGGGTGGGGGACCATGTTATAGTTCAAAAGGCAGGTGAGATTATTCCACAAGTCGTATCGGTCTTAAAAGAAAAACGGGACGGGAAAGAAAGAATCTTTCAAGAACCCACGATTTGTCCGGAATGCAAAAGCACCGTAGTCAGAGATGGTGTCTACTTGCGCTGCCATAATCCGCTTTGCATGTCACAGGCGAAAAGACGCATCCGGTATTTTGCCAGTCGGGATGCCATGGATATAGAAGGATTAGGTCCAGCGCTTATTGAACAATTGGTTGACAGGGGTTTACTAAAAGATTATGCTGACATTTACTATCTTAAGTATGACGATCTGGTAAATCTGGAGCGTATGGGTGAAAAGTCTTCTTCAAACCTGATCCGTGCCATAGAAGAGGGTAAACATCGGGATTTAGATCGCCTGATCTGTGCCATGGGAATAGGAAATGTAGGTTCCCATACAGCAGAAGTTCTGGCGAATCACTTTGATACTTTAGATAAATTGGCAAATGCGACACAGGGAGAACTGGAAGAGATTTACGAAATTGGACCGGTTGTTGCCCGGAGCATTGTTGAGTTTTTTCAAAACGAATACACACAGGAAATTATCAAAAAGCTTAAAGCTGCCGGGGTTAATACCAAAAAAACAACAACTTCAAAACTCGAAAAAAACCCTAAGGTTTTCGGTAAATCTTATGTCATTACGGGTACGTTACAAAAATATTCTCGCAAAGAAGCAGAAACGCTTATTAAGAACCTGGGCGGGAGGGTACTAGCCAGTGTGAGCAAAAAGACCGATTATCTTGTTGCGGGTGAAGATCCAGGTTCCAAGCTAGACAAGGCCAGAGAATTGAACGTGCATATCCTTGACGAAGAGGCCTTTGAAAAAATGATAAAATGAACACATGAAACAAGTGGTTGTTTCTAGAACTTGATTCAAATTTCAAAGGAATAATCCAAATGGAAAAATTAATAAAAAATGCTCTAAAATCAGCAAAAGCTGATTATGCAGAAATAAGAATACAGGAAGGCGTCAGTACCGGTATTACTTACGTGGGGAAAGAACTTGAGAGTATTGGTGAAAATAATACCTTCGGTGGATGTGTAAGGGCATTGTTTAAAGGTGGCTGGGGATTTGTTGCATTTAATGACATTGCGAATCTTCCTAGATACATAGAAATGGCCTGTGAGCAGGCTCGGTTCGTCGGTACAGAGGAGAGTCAGCTTACCACGGTACCCGTAATAAATGACAAGGTAAAAACAAAAGTAGAAATAGATCCGGCTGATATCTCTTTAACGGACAAGCAGGCTATTTGTAATAAATACAACAACATGATCCTTTCTGCGAGGCAGATACAGACCTCAAATGTACGTTACGTAGATTCCCATGGGACAGTATATTTTGCCAACACGGAAGGTAGTTTTATTGTGCAGGAGACTATTTTTTGTGGAATTTCACTCCTCGCCATGGCAAGAGACGGGATGAATGTCCAGCAAGCCTATCATTCTGCGGGTGATTTACGGGGTTTCAGCAATGTTCAGAATATGGAGTACAAATGCGAAGAAGTAACGAAACGTGCGGTTGACCTGCTCTCAGCAAAGCCGGTAACGGGGGGTAAATATACCGTTATCGTTGATCCAAAACTTTGCGGTGTCTTTGTCCATGAGGCCTTCGGACATCTCAGCGAGGCCGATTTTATTTATGAAAACAAAAAATTGCGGGAAATCATGGTTCTTGGGAAACGCTTTGGGATAGATGCTCTTTCCATTGTAGACGATGGCTCTTTGGTTGGAGAGGCAGGATATAATAAATATGATAGTGAGGGCGTCCCGACACAAAAAACCTATCTCATAAAAAACGGTATTTTAACAAGCAGGCTCCATTCGAGGGAAACGGCTGCCAAGATGGAGGAGAAACCAACAGGCAATGCACGGGCTATAGGGTATGCCCATGCTCCCATCGTACGCATGACCAATACCTATATGGAACCCCGTGATTACACTTTTCAGAAAATGCTCTCAGAAGTTGACAACGGCATTTATGCCATTGGCGCCCTGGGCGGACAGACCAACATGGAAATGTTTACTTTTAGCGCCGAAGAGGCTTACATGATACGAAACGGAAAGATACAGGAAAAGATACGGGATGTTGTTCTTACGGGAAATGTGTTTGAGACGCTTATGAATATCGATGCCATCGGAAATGATCTTCAGATACATGGAGGTCTGGGAGGATGTGGCAAGGGTGGGCAATCACCGCTGCGTGTTAGTGACGGCGGTCCGCATGTCCGAATACGAAATGTCGTTATTGGGGGAAGATAAATGGAAATCTTAGAACTTCTTGCGTTCGCTAAAAAAGAAAATGCCTCGGATATCCATATAAGTTCCGGGGAACCTCCCATGATCCGCATTCATGGTGATATCAGGAAGATTGACGTTCCGCCGTTGAATAAGGAAGAAGTGCATAAGATACTTTATGATATTCTCAACGATCAGCAACGGAAAACGTACGAGGAACATCACGAGTTGGATTTTGCCATTGCATTGGGTGATGCCGGGCGGTTTAGGGTAAATGCATTCCTGCAAAGCAGGGGTGAGTCTGTCGTATTCAGGACGATACCAACGGCCATTCCAACCCTGGAACAGCTTAATATGCCAAAGATTGTAGGCGAGCTAACGAAAAAAAATAAGGGACTTATACTTGTGACGGGCCCTACGGGATGTGGCAAATCAACTACACTGGCTGCGATGGTTGACCTTATCAACCGTGAAGAAAAATGTCATATCCTTACGATTGAGGATCCCATTGAATTTGTACATCAGTCTAAAAATAGCCTTATTAACCAAAGGGAGTTAGGGCCGCATACCCACAGTTTTGCTAACGCCTTGAGGTCGGCCTTGCGTGAGGACCCTGATGTTATCCTTGTGGGTGAAATGAGGGACCTGGAAACCATTTCTCTGGCGCTTACTGCAGCCGAGACAGGTCACCTGGTTTTCGGTACGTTACATACATCCAGCGCACCCAAGACTGTTGACAGGGTGATTGACGTGTTTCCACCAGAACAACAGGCACAAGTGCGCACGATGTTTTCTGAATCTATTCAAGCCGTACTTACTCAGCAACTCATAAAGCGAAAAGACGGGAAAGGGCGTGTTGCGGCACTGGAGATCATGATTGGTACTTCGGCAGTAAGAAATCTCATCAGGGAAAACAAGATTGCGCAGATTCCATCATCACTGCAAACAGGCAGGCAATATGGTATGCAGACCATGGATCAGGCCATGGTCGAACTCTGCCAGAAGGATTTGGTTGCCAGAGAGGCAATCGAAGGTCTGGTGAGCAGTCCAACTGTTTTGAGCGGTCTTAAATAAAGTAAAGATGCAATAGATTTTTTAAAGGAATGGTGAAAAAAGGCAATAATTTATGGAAATAAAAGAACTTTTGCAAGAAATGGTTCGGGCGGATGCCTCGGATGTTTATATTACCGTGGATCTTCCTCCCATGTATCGCAGAGAGGGTACTAACTTCCCTTTTGGCGCAAAGAAGCTAACCGCCGAAGATACTCGTGTGCTTGCGGAAAAGTGCATGAATGAGAAGCAGAGAAAAGATTTTTATGAAAAGATGGAAATGAACCTTGCCCTGTATTATCCGGAACTGGGTCGTTTTCGTGTAAATATCTTCTTCCAGCAAAGGAATATCGGCATTGTTATCCGACAGATAAAAATCAATATCCAAACCATCGATGACTTAGTCCTTCCTCAGATTTTTAAGGATATAGCGATGACAAAAAGAGGGTTGGTGCTCGTCGTAGGCGCAACAGGTTCCGGGAAATCAACCACCCTGGCGGCAATGATTGATTACAGAAACACCAATAACTCAGGGCATATCATTACGGTAGAAGATCCCGTTGAGTTTGTGCACCGGCACAAGAAATCCGTTATTACACAAAGGGAGGTTGGCATAGACACGTTGTCGTTTGGTGATGCGCTGAAAAATACCCTGCGCCAGGCCCCCGATGTCATCCTCGTTGGTGAAATCCGTGATACGGAAACTATGGAATCGGCCATCACGTTTGCTGAGACAGGACATCTCTGCCTGGGAACGCTCCATGCCAACAATGCTAATCAGGCAATAGAGCGAGTCATAAATTTTTTTCCCCCGGAACGCCACGAACAGATCTATTTGCTGCTTTCGCTTAACCTGCGTGCTGTTGTTTCCCAAAGGTTGGTACCGGCGAAAGGCGGGAAACGAGTTGCATCTTTCGAAATATTGCTGGATACACCCAGGGTCAAAGATCTTATATTTAAGAAACAGGTTGAATTGTTAAAAGAAACGATGTCAAGGGGAACGCAGGAAGGCATGTTAACCTTTGATCAATCATTGTTCACCCTTTACAAAGAAGGCAAGATTAACTACGAAAATGCCATTGCATATGCTGATAGCGCCAATGATCTGCGTTTGCGTATAAAGGCAGAGGGAATATGCGAAGGGAAAGAAGATAAAACTACAAGTTTTAAATTAATGCAGTGAATATGAGGTTAAATACATGAATAAATTTGAAGAAAAAGTCTTGGAACTAGCTTTAAAACAGACTCCCTCCGTAGAGGTTCTTTACGACGAAGGTGAGTTACGGTCGGTGAGTTTTGAAAATAATAAATTAAAATATGTAAATACAAAATCTATCCGTGGAATTGGACTCCGTGTAATTAAAGAGGGGAGAATTGGGTTCTCCAGTACCACCGATTTCAGGAAACCTGAGAAACTGGTTGCCAATGCCATAGAGAGCGCAAAATTTGGCCAGACTGCCGTCTTCGAATTTCCTTCCCGGAATAATTTTCCAAAGATAGCTGTCTTTGACCAACATGTTGTAAGCTATCCTATTCACAAGTGTGTAGACATTGGGAAAGAGGCTATAGAGAAGGCATTGTCGGTAAATTCCAGCTATGAATGTAGTGTCAGTATTGGAAAAGGACACGGGATGCGAAGACTTATCAATTCAAAAGGACTGGATATTTCCATTGCTTCCACATCATTTGGCATGGGTATCGAGATACTGGATGTGAAAGGGCAAAGTTTGCTCTGGATTGGGGAAGGGGAAAGTTCTAAAGGTCTTGCTACTGACCTCAATAAACACGTTGATAAGGCTCTGATCGGATTAAAACTAGCACAAAAGGAAGTGAAATTAAAAACGGGCGCTTATCCTGTGGTGGTTACAGCAAAGGCTATGGGGAACTTGCTTGCAACCTTCGAAACAGGCTGCAACGGAAAGTTAGTACAAAAAGGCGCCTCACCTCTTACCAACAGATTGGGTGAAAAGATTATCGATGAGCGGGTCAGCATGTATGATGATGCAACGATTGATATGGCCGATTCCAGCTATCCGTGGGATGGGGAAGGTATACCATCGCAGCGTACACCATTATTCGAAAGAGGTGTTTTAAAAAATTATCTCTTTGACTTGCAAACGGCTGGAATAATGAAAGCAAAGTCCACCGGAAACGGCGGTAGAAGTTTTTCTTCACAGCCGTCGCCTGGCAATTCAAATGTTACTGTTGAACCTGGTAACATGTCATTCGGGGCGATGATAAAAGACGTTAAATACGGTGTGCTGGTGGATCAGGTGCTTGGAGGCGGCCAGAGCAATATCCTTGCGGGTGAATTTTCCGTTAATATCGACCTCGGATATCTTATTGAGAATGGGGAAATTGTAGGCAGGGTTAAAGATTGTATGATAGCGGGAAATGTCTTTGAGGTATTTAATAACATTGTAGCGATTGGCGATAAGGCTGAATGGCACGGTTCAACAAAAGTACCTCCCTTTTACTTTAGGGCAATGAATATTGCTGGAAATGCTGAGTAATTTTCTAAGGGCGCCGAAATATGTTCTTTTATCCATGCGGCCTGAGCAGTGGATAAAGAACTTATTCGTTTTTACCGCTTTGCTTTTTTCAAAAAATTTGCTCAATCTTTCAAAAAGCATTGAAGCCCTTGCCGGATTTGTAATTTTTTGTCTGATTACAGGCAGTATATACCTGATTAATGACCTTGTTGATCTGGAAAAAGACAAACTGCACCCTGTTAAATCTCAAAGACCCCTTGCATCTGGAAAGCTAAAAACGAATACCGCGGTTGTGATAATTTTCCTTCTCTGTTGTATCGGATTCTTTTTTGCATTTTACATGGACCTTTTTTTTGGGATTATTGCCCTTGCCTATTTTTTACTCAATATCAGTTACAGTCTTTACCTGAAAAATATCGTAATTATTGATGTTGTTACTATTGCGGCAGGCTTTGTGTTAAGGGTATTAGGTGGGGCGGTCATTATCTCTGTGACCGCATCACAGTGGCTGATCCTCTGTACCATCCTTTTGGCACTTTTCCTTGGTTTTAGTAAGAGAAGACATGAACTCGTCCTGCTGGAAGATGCAGCTGCAAATCACAGAAATGTTCTGAAGCATTATAGCCCTTACTTCCTGGACCAAATGATATCGGTCGTTACAGCCTCTACCGTAATCTGCTACGCCTTATATGCCATGTCAAGAGATACGGTTGAAAAACTTGGTACGTCAAAGCTTCTTTACACGATTCCGTTTGTGCTCTATGGTATTTTTAGATATCTGTATTTGGTACATCAAAAAGAAGAAGGAGGCAGTCCTACAGAGATTATGTTTACCGACAAGCCCATGATTATCAACGTAAGCTTATGGGTCATCACATCAATCATATTTATTTACATCGTGCATTAGCCTGGATTTTCACCACAAGTTTCAAAGACGAAAAGTAATTGACAATAGTAGGCAGTAGGCAACTGCCTGCTTACATGCAGAACCTTACGGATATTTTATATTTTGTGTGTTTGCACTGAGTGTTTGGGCAGTTACATTGAAATACATTATGCAATTAGAAAAGGCGCTCTTGTTTAATCCTCCTGTAGGTCTTTATCAGCGGGGTGAGGATCGGTGTCAGGCCGAGGTTGACGGAGGTAGTGCTACGTCACTGCGTCCACCCAATGATCTTGGGTATATCGCCTCCATGTTAAGGCAGATAGGGGTTACACCTGTTATTGCAGATTATCCCGCCGAAAAAAAACAATGGAGTCACTTTGAAGAGGATTTAAAAAGGATCCAGCCGGACTTTTTGGTAATGAGCATTACCACCCCTACCATCAAAGATGATATGCAGGCATTCACTATTGCCAAGTCAATGAACCCGGAGATCTTTACAATTGCAAAAGGAGCCCACTTTTCTACGTGTAACAAAGAAGATCTTAAAGAAACAGTTTACCATGTCATGGATGTTGCCATCGCCGGCGAGGCCGAAACGATTGTAAACAATCTCATTCTTGCTAAAAGAAACGGATCAGATTTGTCAAAGATCAGGGGGGTTTTATTGAGAAATCATCTGAACCAGATCGTCCGGACTGATCCGGAACCATTCTGGACAGATCTTGATAAAATACCATTTCCCGCAAGAGACTTAATGAAAAATCGTCTTTACGCCCGTCCCGATACGGGTGAACCGCAGGCAACGATCCAGACCTCCCGAGGATGTCCTTCACAATGCATTTTTTGCCTGTCACCCCTTATTTCCGGCATGAAATTACGGGAACGATCAGTAGGAAATATTATTGCAGAACTTGAAGAGTGTGTGAATAAATACAGTATCCGAAACTTTTTTTTCCGTGCCGATACCTTTACTATGAATAAAAAAGCGGTTATTGAATTGTGCAAGGAGATTATTAACCGGAGACTTGACATCGCATGGGTGGCTAACAGCCGCGTCAATACTATCGATGAAGAACGTCTGGTGTGGATGAAAAAGGCGGGGTGCTGGCTGGTGGCATTTGGGATTGAGTCAGGGAATGATGAAATCCAAAAAAAGATCAAAAAAGGGACTACCCGGGCACAGGCACGCGAGGCGGTGAAACTGTGCAGAAAACTGGGGATAAAAACCTATGGTTTTTATTTAATTGGGTTCCCCTGGGAAACAAAAGAGATGATTATGGATACCCTGCAGCTTGCAAAAGAGTTGAGATGTGATTTTTCGGAAATCCATATTGCGATCCCCTATGAGGGGACAGGATTTTATAAGATTGCCCAGGATTTTGGGATATTAACGGAAACAGCCGTGGGGCACAATTATTTCTCCAATCCCGCCATAGGTACCTTGCATGTATCAAAAGACGAACTTATTCGAATGCGTGCAAAAGCTTTACGGTCATTGTATCTTAGCCCGCGTTATATCGGCCGCACCATTATTCACATCAAAAGCTTCCGGGAACTAAAAAACTATGCCAGGTATGGGTTCCGCTTACTTATTCATAATTGCCTTAAAGGTTAAACTACTGTCGTTTCACTTTTTTGTCAAATTCCGAGATCTCTCCTCTTTTTCTGTATATGGTGAATCATTGCCTTTGCTGATTCTTCCGGATCAATCTCGACGATCAAAGTGCTGCCGGTAATGTCTTCCAGCCCTCTGGTGAGCATATTGACCACATGCGGGGAACCACCGAGCTTCGGCGTGACACCGATATGTGTCGTTATACCGAGGGCAATTACTCCCATGTAGATAGCGGTTGCCTTTTCAACCACATGTTCTGCGGCACTTGCCACCAGGGGCAGTTTATCTATGGAGGTGTCCAGATAATCGGCAATTGCGGAGGCCAGTACAGCACAACGCGAATTATCCACACATGAACCGAAATGAAGAATCGGGGGCATTTTACCGTTTAGTCCGGCAGCCTTTCCGAGGGTATTAAGGACACCCCGCAACGAGTTTCCTACAAGACCTTTTGCCTCGCCGGTCAGCAAACCGTGCCTAGCACACGCCGTGGCGGCACATCCGGTGGCAAGAACGAGGACATTATTTTTGAGGAGTTCCTTCGCAATAGTAACAAAGCTCATATCGGTCTGGATTTTTGGAGACAGACAACCCGCAAGCACGGCAACGCCCTGAATTGAACCATTGACAATCAAATCAACAAGCGGTTTTAGAGGCTTTTCGGGATTTAATTTTTCCAGTACACCCATGAGGGCTTCGGCTGAAAATCCACTCAAGAGGTCGTGTCCTTTTGATTTTGGCAGGAATGCCCGTTCCGATTTGCGTGCTTTAAATGCGGCAATAGCCTCTTCAACGATTTGTATGGCTGCTTTATCGGCATTGTCAGGTGTGAATTCAATGTAGATGTCGTTGTCCATCCTCAATTCAGGCATAGTAGTAATCAATCGCGTGTGAAGCCCTTTGGTTATGGTTGAAAGGGAAGGGTATACGCACTGAACGTCTACGCACACGGCGTCGACCAATCCGGTCCCCACAACAAGTTCCTGCATGATTGTGCTGCCTGCCATAGGAATTCCATGCCGTACCAGTATTTCATTTCCTGTACAGCAGATGCCCACGACATTAATTCCCCCTGCACCTGCCTCCCGTGCCTTACCTTCAAGTTTGTGTGCACAGGCAACTACCATTTCGGAAAGAACAGGGACGTGGCCGTGAACAAGGATATTTACTTTTTCCCTATCCAGGACGTCCATTCCAATTTTGCTTTCCTTTGGTGTGGGAACGCCGAATAAAATATCCTGTAATTGGGTAGAAATGTAGAGGGACATCATATCAATCACACCAAATTTTAAGCAAGACATCAGGAGATGGTAGGTACTGCTCATCATGCCCTGTACGGTACTATGGACCCCCTGTACGATGGTCTCAGCAGCGCCCTTTTGTGGTATGAGATCTGCCTTTACAAGTCTATCGATCTTCTTTGGCGCAAGGGCTAGTGCAAAATTCATTGGTCCTTCGCCTGGCCCGATGAGGTCTTCTATGGCCTTTCGCCCAACCTCCTTCGCGATCTCTAGGCTTTGTTTTCCCTGTATGTTAATTCCCAATCCCTTTGCAACCGTCCGGAGCTTTTCCTCGTCCTTTATGGGATAGTTTACGGAACCCTCCGCTGCCTTCACGAATGTCTTTGCCGTGTGTATCGCGTGACCGAGATGCGCACTGGTGCCGCTTACTACGGTCTGCAGGAGCATCCCTGCGACCATACCATCGGCCGTTTTGCCACAGGAGCTTCGTTTTGTATCGGGGGCGGCAAATTTCATGTGGAGGGGGATCTCTTCGCCGTCCAACCGGCAGGGTCCCAGATGACAGTTGCGGCAGCAGAGTCCGTGGCTTCCAAAGGAACACCTATCCTTCAACCCAAAAAGACCCGCATCATATGCGGCCTGCACGTCCCAAACGGTTTCGATACCCTTTTGACGCAGAAAGCTAACAGTCTCTTCAATCTGCTTATCTGCAAATCCCTTTTTCCGTAATTCCTTTTCCTTCTTCAACCACTTTTGCATATTCTTTTACCTTATTAAAATTGAGTTAAATTGATTTTTTATACAATCCTTTGTATCAGGAAAAATAAACTTTGCGAATATACAAAAAATGGGTTATTTCGTCAAGAAGGACGTAATGCGTGACGAATACAATGAAATTTAATGTTTAGGAAATTCAAAGTTGCAGTTGTAGCGCGAACTTCAGTATGCCTGATTCAATGATAAGGAATTTCAACGCTGTGGTTGTAGAGCGACGAGCCTCGTCGCTCTAGTGAGAAAGTTGCTGAAGACCTAATTAAATTGTATAGGAATTTTCATTTTATTCATGCAAATTTGCGGTAGGGTTGGTTAAGCCTGTCCTGAGTTTACGAAGGACGGAGCGAACCCACCCCTCAATCCCCTCCTGAAGGGACTCAGGGGTGGGTATTCTGAAGGTAGATTCGGCGTAAAAACCAACGCACTCAAGGCTGGTTCAATCTTGCAGATTGAACCATATATTTTGAAGGGTAACTTTAATGAGTAAACTCGTGCTGTGAGATAGAATTCTACCAAATGTTTCGGTTCAATCGAGGACAATTGAACCGGCGAAGAAGACCCTTTCCTTCTGTTGCGAGGGTTGTGCAGAATACATTTAAAAAGGACGCGGGAAAATGCTTAAGAGATGAGGAACAATGGAAAGAAAAATGATGAACAACCTAAAAATGTATTTGGACGCTGATTTACGCAGATTTGCACTGATTTTTTAAAGAGTCAGCTTTGGGTTTTACGGTTAGGCTTCAGCGGCGGCACCGAAGTATCACAGGACTCGGTTTCTACGCCAATTTCCTTGCCTAAACACGTGGCCGCACCATCCGCCTGCATGTCTTGGTTAGCATCTTCTATCCTTTCTTGATGTACTTGCAGTTTGGAAAACCGGAACAACCTAGAAACTCGTCTCCTGCTTGTGGTCCTCGCTTTGCTATTCGCTTGACGAGTGGACTGCCACACTTTGGACACGTTGTATTACTCGAATACCTCTCTTTGAGATTAGAGACATGCTCTTTTGTTGACAGTGAAGCATCGTGGAGCCTTGACAGTTGCTGTTCAAGCTGGGTCAGCTCAACATCCGAAAAGACCACACGATCAAATTGCTTGATGTAATCAGAGAGTCCCGACGTCATGACATTGGGGGGCAGATTAGTTTTTAGCTCCGCATCACCAATGAAGAACACAACCGAATGAACCTTACTGGGGTCAACCTTTAGCTGTTCGGCTAATGTCTTAGTGTGCCTATAGTTTTGATGCAATGGATTTTGGAATGTATGCTTTGTCCCATACAAGACTTGACTCCAGGACTTTTGATTTTCACTACCAAAGATCCACCCGTTGTAATTCTTTGACTCAATCACGAATATTCCAAACCGAGACAGAAGGACATGATCAATCTGTGTCGTTCCATTTCGGGTGCTCACGATGAGATTGTGAAAGCGCCTGTAGGTCTTGGCATCGAGTTTCAGCCACATGCCGAACTGCGTAGCTTTCTCTCCCAACCATCCTTTGAAACTACTGAACACCTGTATTCTTCTTCCTGCTTTGTTGAGGCTAACGGTTAAATCAGCGGCACGACTTTTTGCATCCGCTGAATTTATTTGTTCGGCTACGCTTTTGATTTTGTCCACTTCTTTATAAGTTCTATATATTCGTTTCCTTTAGGTAACTTATTGATAAAGAATCTTCTTTCTTCCTCGGGAAGCGATTTTGCAGCGACAAGGTAAGCTGTCGAAGTCCAACTTTCAAAACCTAAAAATGATTCTTTCAGTTCCCGAAGCCAATCACTGTTATGAGCGCATCGTGCTGCAAGAATAACTTCACGTTTGATAAATGAAGATCCATTGGCATAACGTTCTAATAAATTTGGGAAATGATTATAGGCGGCATTACGGGTAAATAAAGATAAAATACAAATCTGGAAATATTCGTTTGTCCTGATTATTTCATTATCCAGCGCAAGGACTAATTCTTTGCCTACCGATGGAATTTCATTATTTTGATTTTGAGATGCGGCAAGGAGATAGTGACATACATCAGATAGGGCGGGTGTTAATAATTCTAAATGATTCAAACAGTAATGAACAGCACCCGGATGCCCAATTTGTGTTAGTCTACGCATGAACCAACGGAACCTGATGAAATCTATAGGTCGGGTATCAAGATACTCTTGAAGTATCGATTCAATAATTTCAGTACGAAATTGGGCAAGATCCTCCTTTGACACTTCGCTTAATAAAACAATTTGATAGGGGTTGCCCTTCGAGTATTTCCTTATGATTCCAAGCAGTTGTTTTTCTAAATCATTTATTGGGCGATCCTCTATTCTTTCTGAACATAATTTTTGAATTTCTTTTTGGGTAAGCAATAACGTCTTTGATTTATTTAAAATAAGCCTTTGTTGTTTATCCAGAATGTCGGTTATCTGATATAATCGTTTACGACAATTTAACTCGCCATTATCAAATACGACGATGTCATCAACAAAACGGACGTAATCAATACCATGACTTTTTAAGCTATTATCAAATGGAATTAAACTGGCTTCCGCAAGAAGATGTGCTGCATGAGGGCCTACAGGAATACCGCGAGATACATTAGCTGTTAATGATTCAAGTAGATTCATAATCCACTTGATTGCGGGATTTGGGAATCCAGATTCTACAAGCTGATTTTCGATAGTATGGTGATATATTTGGTTATAAAAATCGGAAATATCCAGAACAAGCGCATGCGAATAGTTTTTACTCTTTTCGTAGCATTGTTTCCAGAAAGGAGTCCAATCATAATCTCTGCTATATAACCAAAATCCTGGTTGCGGGTCATACCGATATGAAAATACGATTTTTTCATCTACACTATGGCGCCTATTTTCTAAGCCTGCCCCATACTGATGCATGATTGCAGTAAGTATTACAGAATCGAAGATATTTAGTTGTGTTGCTCGCCTGAACGAAAACTCATCTTTTGGTACCATGAATCTTCTCGCAGGGTTTGGCGCAAACTGTGAAACCTCTCGTGAGGTCAATAGAGCTTTAAGTTCATCTATTTGAGCCGATAAAGGCTCAAGCTCAGCTGGTTTTGGAAATAAATCTGAATCACCAAGAGTTGATAAGTGGGACAATGCCCACTCTATTGAATTATTATCTAATGGCATTTTCTTTTTTTCGGCCGAATGAATTATCCGTACTAATAGCCGTCTTATTAACGACTATTAGTACATATAATACCTTTCCTGTGACGTATTATGCGCCCATTTGGGCATATAGTAAAGTTTGTATATTATTTTCCGATATATTTAAGTAACTGGCAAAACAATGTCAATAAGAAAAGAATTTACAAATATGCTATAACAACCCCCTCTCGAAATTTCCTATCATTGAATTTTTAATCTTGCTCTTCTTTTGAAAATTCAGGAATATGTCCTCTATCATCTCCGGCTTATAATCCCGGTAACACAGATCAATCCTGAAATCCCTCTGTCCGGCATCGAGGAGTTTTGGAATAAGATGGGTAATGGAGAATGGTCGTTCGCCAATAACGACCGTCTTACACCGCTCATTTATAGCTGTAAACCGGTCACCATGTTCATTTTCTACCATTACCTGCCTGAAACCGCATTGGCTTATTCTAGGGCATGTTCTTTTCATATTGGCCCATACGCAGGTTTCTGATGTAAAGAGCGGCGTATCGTGATAGACGATCACGTCTGCGTTAGCAGAAAATAGCGTCTGCAGATTCTCTTTGTCGTCCTCAGGGGACAAGGTATATCGGGTAAACCCCAATTCCCTCAATTTCATTGCAGAAAGCGGATTCAGGCAATACAGGGAATAGTCAGCATACAATTGCACGTCTTCTCCCCCAAATAAGTCTAAAGCACCTAGATTAGAAAGCTGGAATTGTCGGTAACCCTGTGCAATCAACGCCTGCACGGCCTTTTTAAAATACCCATAAGTCCCGAAAGTATTTCCCATGTCACGCATAATGACCGGTAATGAGAAAACAACCTTGTCTCTAAATTTTGACAAGGTATTTATGACGTTATTTTCTCTCATTGAGTTGGTAGTGATCTCATCCGAGGATAGACTTTTCACCCCCTCTTTATCTCCCCCTTCGTTAGGGGGAGAGGGGAGGGGATTCGTTTCAGTCTTTTTTGTTGGCACAAGAACCGTGAGGAGTTCGTTTGATAATACAATATAGATTTTATAAATCTTTTCTAAGGAAATATGGTTCAAATAATGTAATTTATCTACCTTCAGGGAAAGCCGAATTCTATCATGAAAAATATCGTCCCCAAAACCCCCATTCCCATCTATTGTATTACCTGGAGAAAACCTCTTTTCCTGGAATGTTTCTTTACACCCCCCTGTGTCCCCCCTTGCGAAATGGGGAAAGAGAGGGGGCATTGGGTTGCGACTATGGTGCGCTATAGTATTATCGATACATTTTTTCTTTGCCCATTGCTTTATCTCTTGAGACCTCCGTTCCCTCTCCTTTTGCCATACTTCCCAAAGGTTTTGGAAATAATCTCTCCGGATATCGTTTAATACACTTAATGGGACAAATAATTTTTCAGAAATATCTGCATGAATGCTCGCCAGCTCAAATAGTGTCTCACCCAGACGAGAAAAGACGTCCCTTATCTGTTCTTCCCCAATTACCCGGTTCATTCCCTTCTCAAGTTTCACATGATAATCTTTGGTAAGCGAAATTTGCTTTACCGTTCCCCCTATGGATACCCCATCGGTTCTTATTTTGACTTCCAAATCCACCGGTACCTTACAGGGAATAAGTTTTTTAGGAATTTTTGAGGCAAACGCCTCATTGACCTTTTGGGAAGAAATTATAGAGAGCTTTGCGCCTGGCGTAAATTTTTGTCCAGAATCGATAGCGGCAATTTCGCCTGCCCTGACACCAAATACCCTTTTCCCATTTACCTTAATGTTCTTAACATGCAGCAAGGTGGGTTTTCCCCGAAAATTTTCAAACACCTGTAATAAATCCCTCACACCAATATTGGCATCTGCTCTTATCACTATGGAGCCCTTTTCCGACCTTATTACCTCTCCGGCATAAGAACCAATGTTTGCAGGATAAGATGGATTGATCATATCCGCAGGCTTGACCTGATTGTGATTTGGCAATTGCTCAATATCCAACGGACTCTCTGGGGATTTTATAACCACCCTTCCTTCCCCTCCTTGCGAAGGAGGGGATAAAGGGGAGGTAAAATTAATAACTTTTCGTGTCCCTCCTCCGTAAGGAGTGGTGCCTTTCACTCGATGTTGAGCAGATTTGGTATTTGTACTTTTTTTAATTCGCTGATTACTATCCTGAAATAAGTATGCATGTGTTGTCTCACGGCTGAATACGGTCTTTATCCTGCTGATGGCCTCGTTTCTATCTTGCAGCTTGCCGTCAATTGCCTGGCGATACGTATTTGTCACCACCGCCACGTATTCCGGTGATTTCATACGCCCTTCGATCTTGAATGAATGGACACCTGCCGTCATTAAATCGTTTATCCGGGAAAGGGTGAGGAGGTCTTTCATAGAAAAAAGATACCCTCCTTCGCCCGATGGAGATTTATAACACATCCTGCATGGCTGCGCGCATCTCCCTCGGTTTCCGCTACGACCACCTATCATACTGCTAAAAAAGCAGAGCCCTGAGTAGGAATAACACAATGCCCCGTGGACAAAGACTTCTGTCTCTATTGAGGTATTTCGGGAAATATGTCTTATTTCATCAACCGATAGTTCCCTGGCCAGAACGACCCGTTTAAATCCCGTCTTTTCCAGTTGTCTAACCCCGGCAAGGTTGTGAATGGTCATCTGTGTGCTGGCGTGGAGATTGAATTGGGAGAATTGGGATCGTATCAAATAGAGAAGACCCATATCCTGGAGGATCAGGGCATCGGGTTGTAGTTCTTCCAGTGCAACAAGAAGATCAATCACCCTTTCCAGTTCGTGTGTTTTGATCAATGTATTCAAGGCGATATAAACCTTAACAGACCTCTTATGGGCATAAGCGATGACCTTGCTGGCACCCTCAAGGGTAAAGTTTTGTGCTCCTGCACGGGCGCTGAAATTTTCTAAACCAAAATAAACGGCATCAGCCCCATTTTCAACAGCAGCAAAAAAACACTCCCTATTACCGGCTGGAGAGAGTAGTTCTGGTTTTTTACATTGGGAATAAAGGGTAGACATGAATATACTACAAGTTAAATTTTAGCAATTGTGGGAAAAATTGTGATTTGCGATTTTAGACTTACGGTTTACGATTTCAATCTCAAATCAGAAATCGTAAATCTAAAATTTTTTAGTTCTGGCTTGTTAGAATTAGGAATTGTGACTGTTTCCCTCATTTACGAAACGTATCCTTATTTAACGCTTCATACATGGCGATCTGTTCTTCCACGCTTAACTGCCTGGCCTTATGCTTACTGCACAGACACATGGCACAGCGTTCGTCGCTACAAAACTGGCAGCTAAAACAGTCCTCACAGGGATATTTTTTGTCCTGGCATTTACCCATTTTTATTATGGCAACAAAATAAGTTTATATACCTCTCGCCTTAGTCCTCCCAACAAGGACAGAGGAAACTGCACAATTGCAATCCTCCCTTGATGAGCAATGTTATTGAATTAAGATAGTGTATCACCCTTTCAGGGCTAACCAATTTATTATTCATTGCGGGAGGCTTCACCCCCCGCTATATACAGAAAGCCCTTCGGGTATGAAAATTGACATTTTCATTGTATATATCACAGTTACAATTTTTCAAAAAACTAAATTGATACCATTGTTTTAATACCGATATGATCAAAAAATATCGTTTATTTACTTGAGTACAGTTTTCATTTGAGAAATCAATGCTCTGATCACCTCAATGGCGGCATCCTTCGTTGTAACGTTGCCATCGAGTTGTTCGTCTTCAATTTTTGTTAAAATGTCTTTAAACACAGGACCGGGTCTGAGTCCCATGGCAATGAGGTCGTGTCCGGTAATCAGTGGTTTGGGTTTGACCTCTTCGTGGGTCAGTTTGCTGAACATCTCCTGACAGTAATGATAATCTGATAGGTCACCGCAGCTTGAAAGGGCATCAATCCTGCATAACTCCGCCAGTTCCGGATAGCCTTCATTTGCAAAGAGTCTCTTGAGTTTGTTCAGTCGCATCTTTTGGGCATCTTTAAAATATAAATGTTTCAGGACAAGCCAGACAATCCGCTCTTTTTCAGCATTTGATGTCTTCAGTCGATCACAAATCTTTGCAGCCATATCAGCACCCACTTTTTCGTGCAGATTGAACCGAATCCGATC
The DNA here is from genome assembly GCA_021646415.1 of Candidatus Brocadia sp. Lineage (NCBI taxonomy): Bacteria > Pseudomonadati > Planctomycetota > Candidatus Brocadiia > Candidatus Brocadiales > Candidatus Brocadiaceae > Candidatus Brocadia > Candidatus Brocadia sp. The sequence continues at coordinate 15,072 of SOEU01000005.1, read as the reverse complement.
CAACTCCTCAAACGTAACGGTTTTACCGATATCGTGTAATAACACCCCCATGGCTAATGTGAATGATGGTTTTTCCATCCCCTGTTCAGTAACAGGGGCAAGTTTGGACAGGCACAAGAGGGTGTGGACGAAGACGTCTCCTTCAGGATGAAAATTTTCAGGCTGTCGCACTCCTTTCATGTTGGATACCTCTGGCAATACCTCTTGCAAGAGATGGAGTTCGTCCAGGAGTTTGATGCCGATATGCGGATTAGGACCTGTTAATATCTTTTCCAGTTCTTCCCGTATGCGTTCAGCGCTGACTACATGAATATTCTTTGCAAGTTGAATAATCGCCTGTTTTGTATCGGTATGAATGGGGAAATGAAAACGGCATGCAAAGCGGACAGCCCGTATCATACGCAGCTTGTCTTCGGTGAATCGTTCGATGGGATTTCCGATAGTTCGGATAATCCCCTGAGAAATGTCCTCGCGTCCGCCAACGTAATCGAGTATCTCATTCTTTATGGGATCGTACAGCAGACCGTTGATGGTGAAGTCTCTTCGCTTTACATCGTCTTCTGGGGTACAAAAGGCTACGTAATCAGGATGACGTCCATCGCTGTAAGAACCTTCCGTGCGGAAGGTGGCTACCTCGAAGTTGTGACTATTTTTAACAACGATTACTACGCCAAACTGTACACCAACAGGGATGGTCTTCTCAAAGAGTTTCATGACATCCTGGGGAAGTGCATTGGTGGCAATGTCATAATCGGCCGATTCCTTCCCCATGATCATGTCGCGCACACAACCACCTGCAAAAAAAGCTTTATAGCCGTGTTCGTGCAGAGATTTTACGATTTCTATAGCGTTTTGTTTAACGGTCATGGATGAAGGAAACCATAAGTTTTTAATAAAAATATTTTTGCATTTTCGGCAAAAACAATTTAGCGCCGCCCTTTGTGTAAGGCGAACTTCAGTTTGCCGGATGGCGACATAATATTGCGTTCGAAATCTATTTTGTTTGACTATATATCTTTGAGGCCTGAAAGGCCGTTAGTATATAGCAGGGGGTGAAGCCCCCTGAAAATAGAATAGAACATATGCAAACCCCGAAGGGGTGAAAGAGTATTGTTATTATTTACTAATGAGATGAAAAAAATCAATCTCATGTCAGTAAGGATTTTTCTTTCGCCCCGCTGGGGCTGATTATTGTGATGTTTTCTTCTCCAGGGGCTTTCACCCCTGGCTAGATTCTTTCGTCCCTTTGGGACTCGTTGTTGTTTGATCTGTATTTATTTTATCCAGGGTTATTAATCTCTGGATATAGTCAAACAAATCTGAATTTCAAAAATTTGAGTAATAATGTAAGGAAATTAGCTGAAATATTCAAAAAATTGATGTCCTTGTCTCTCATATCCAATCGAATATAATCCTGATCGCTGAAGGCTGATTGCTGAGCGTTTACAAAAAATTTATCTCCCCATTCGTAACAAACCCAGGTGCGGTTCCTTAAAGGAGTAAAGGTTGTGGACGGCACCTTCCGTTTGTGCTGATGGTGACCGCATTTCAAAACGGAGTGTACCTTCGTAGAGTCCGTTATGAAGTTCTTGAATGTTTCTGAGCCCAAGCTCCTGCAATGAATGGAGCAGGCTTTGCATCAGGTATTGAACAAGATGGATGGCTGACCCCTTATCTACAACCGTACCGGTAACACCCTGTGCAACTTTTATCCGGTCTTCTACAGAAAGATACCTTTTTCCTCCTCCTTTTTCCATGGCTTCATGGGACGCCATACCCCGATATTTTTTCACACGAACCCCACCTTCGTAAAAATATTCACCGGGGGATTCACTGGTACCGGCAAGCAAGCCTCCCATCATAACCGTGCTGGCACCCAGAGACAATGCCTTTACAATGTGCCCAATATTAGCTATGCCACCATCCGCAATAACAGGGATGTTGGCGTATTCTTTAGAGAATTTTGCAGTATGGTACACAGCCGAGCCCTGAGCCCTTCCCACCGCAAGGGTGTCCTGTGTAATACAGATAGACCCGCTGCCCATGCCGATACGAAGGGCATCGACGCCTGCATCAATCAATGATTTGCACTGTTTGGCGGTGACTACATTTCCTCCCACCACATCGAGCTGCGGGTATTTTTGCTTGATGTATTTGATCGTGTTAATTTGAAAAACAGAATCACCCTGTGATGAATCAATAACGATAACATCGACACCTGCTTTCACCAGTTCAGCTAGTCGTTCTTTATCATCTTCCCGTGTAGAAAGCGCTGCCCCAACGAGGAGTTGTTTGTCCCTGTTTTTCGATGCAAAGGGGAAGTCCTCATTCTTCAATAAATCGGTACGACTCATGAGAGATACAAGACGGCCTTGCTTATCAACAAGGGGAAGTTTTCCCTTCTTGCTTTCTTTGAGTATTCGGTTCCCCTCGGCAAGGGAAATACCGGCTGGTGCAGTAACCAATTGGGTGGTCATCACCTCTTTTAATTTTTTAGTTCGGTTTTCCTCAAAATCAATATCCCTCTTGGTTACGATACCAACAAGTTTCGAGTTTAATGTGCCATCCTCAGTAATTGGGATACCTGAAAAGCCATAGGTTTCTTTGAGGGTGTCTACATCCCGGATGGTGTGGTTTGGGCTGAGGACTACAGGTTCTGTAATAAATCCATTCTCGAATCTTTTGACCCGACGCACTTCTTTCACCTGTTCCTCAATACTGTTGTTGTAATGAATGATACCGATACCCCCAAGCATGGCCATACTGATAGCCATCCTTGATTCAGTTACGGTATCCATGGGAGAGCTCACCACGGGTCTTTTGACCTTTATGTTACGGGTCAAGTTGGTTTCAAGACCGATCTGGTCGAGAGTAAAGTCAATATGACCTGGCAGCAGGATAAAATCATTATAGGTGATTCCCCCCTGGCGTTCAAAAAATGTTTTGGCGTCCAGTCCGTTGGGTGACATGAGAGTTATTTCATTACCTCCAATAGTTGTTATTATTACACGGTAAATGTTTTTTGTAAGTTTTCCTATTAAAGATGATTAGTATCTTCCAAAGATACTTTTGACATTTTTAGCAAAAAGTATTAACCCTGTCAGGGTTTAAAACCCTGACAGGGTTGACTCACGAATTTCGTGTTTCTGATTTTGTCTTTTCCGACTCGTTCGGATTAGGAAATTTAAGTTGTGTTTTGTTAAGTTTAAAGGTGTAAGTTATTGCTGGTAATTTCAATATAGTATACAGATCAACGCCCCTGTGTGCAAGACGGGTGTTTATACATTTTTCCGTTCCTTTCCTGTGACTGTAGAGTGTTTCTGTATGAATGCACAAGGTATTATAGTTATCCCCTGGTACTATTTGCTGTTGTACGTTTTTTCCGGCGAGTTGCACAACTTTTCCACTGCGCATTCATTGCAGAGTGGCTTTCGTGCAATGCAGGTGCGTCGTCCGTGGGTTCCCAGGACAAGGCATGATCGTGTCCATTTTTCCTGGGGAATGATCTTGCAGAGTTCCTGTTCGACCTTGTCCGGATCGTTAGACCTGGCAAGTTCTAGGCGATGAGAAACGCGGAAGACATGGGTATCCACGGCTATGGCCGGTCTCCCAAAGACATTTCCTAAGAGCACACTGGCAGTTTTTCTTCCTACCCCTGGCAAGGTTACGAGGTCTTCCATGGTATCGGGTACATTCCCTTTAAATCTTTCGACGAGTTCTTTCGCGCAGGCAATAATGTTTTTTGCCTTATTTTTATAAAAACCAGTAGTGCGGATTTCCTGCTCAAAGATCGCTTGCTTCTCATTGGCATAATCCCGCGCTGTCTTGTATTTTTTGAACAGTGTTTCTGTTACTTTATTGACCCTTTCATCGGTACACTGTGCGGCAAGGATGGTAGCAACAAGTAATTCCAGAGGATTTTTGTAATGGAGTACAAGCCTTGCATCCGGGTATGCCTTTTCAAGGAGTGATAGTATCTTTTTTACACGTTCTTCTGACATGGTATTATATTGAATTTATGCAGATTGGACGTCAAGCGATCTGTATTAACCTGTTTGCATAGTCCTTACCCGCTGTTGGCGGGGGCAGCGGTTTTCCATCTTTTTTGTAAAGCTCAATTGTTTCTTCAACTATTTCACAGAGTTCCGCGAATTCCGCTCGAGGCTTGATGAAAATTTCAAGGTTCATTTTTTCTTCAATATCCTAGTCTTTACTTCTTTCCATGCAGAGCCTTGTTCTGGATTTGCTTCATGCTCTCTAAGACGTTCGTCCAATATTTTTTTGTGAGAGTCCGGAACTGGTAAAGCATCTTCTTGTAAAGATAAAGACTCCCACAGCTCATTGATAAGCAAAAGCTTCTCGGAATTGGATAATTTTTTTAATTGTGGTATTGTATCTATAATCATAAGAGAATTTTAAATTATTTTAGAGATTTATTCAATATCCTATTTTCAGGCCAAGTTTAAGCGGATGTATCTGATTTCCCTGACAGTGATGTTGAATGCTTGGATGTGCACGTCGTAATCTTTCGGCGCACAAGCTACGAGTTCATCCACCGCCTGTTTGAGAGGGACGAATGCGGCATCACCGCTGAGCCAGTGAGAAATAGGTGTGATCTTCGGGAGATTGAATGTCGAAGGATGGAGAAGAGATTGGAAGTTTTTATCAAGATCGTTGGTATTCATATTTCTTTGTCTCCTTTTGCTAACGGCTAGCTTGACAGGCGCGCATGAAGCACCAGCGAAATGCGCGTCCTCGCCCAAGCTATGGTTCGGTATTTTCTGCTTTCCAGAAACGCAATTCCCTGTTTGTCGGTTGTATCAACTGTCCGCCTTTGGAAAGGTTGCACTCTTTGCACAATAATTGAAAATTTGTGGGATCGTTACAGCCCCCCTGTGATAACGGAAGCATATGGTCAAGGTGATACTGATTGTAATGAAATACTTCACCAGAAACGTCTTGGCCACAGGAGCGGCAATGCCCTATATCCCGATGGTAAATAGCTTTCTCAAGCCATCTGGGCAGGTAATTTGGTCTGTGGAATTGCCCCTCGTTGTTGAGCCATTCAGTGCCTAGCGCATGCTCTGATTCTTTGAGAGTATCCCGGATCAGTTTCTGGAACTCGAAAAGAAACTCGACATCCCGAAAGAGCAGTTGGAAAGCTGCCTCTGCTGTTATCTTTATACTCGTTCCCAGCATCTGTTGAAAATTATCAAAGTGTAAATCTATTTCAGCCTCGTTGAGCCAATTTGGCGGCAAGACGCCAGATAATTTTATGTAGTTCGAAAAAAACTCGACGTTTTCCTTCAAAGGCAGCACATCGAGTTCTTGGTCAATACTTGCCTTCTCAAAGTCAAAGATTGCTGAGTGCAACAGCGTCCATTTATGCGGCGTTGCTGCTGTCGCCCAGTAGTCTCTGTCTACTGGTCCTAAATAGCACGGCCCCGCATAGTCATAGTATCCAGCCATGCCGTAGACGGATTTTACAAGCCTTTGAGCAAGATCATAGCCAGGGGAGATGTTGTAGAATTGATTCATCGTTTTAATGCCGAACAATAATTATACAGTCTGTATAAAACGGCAAACACAGACTGTTTCAATATATATAAGAAGTTGCCGTGCTTCTTATCACGCATTGTAACTTGACCCAATGACAATAGGTCTGCTCCGTGCGTCGGCTGTAATGACGAGGGCGGAGGGCTTCACGAAGACGGTCCAAGAGTTTCGGCTTCCGCTCCGTTTCCGACTTGCCTGATGGACATTTGATGGTTCTGTTCGAACTTGTTGTTGCGGAGCAAGCTTCCTGCATGGTCTTCACTCCTTGGCGAAGTCAAGATGATAGGAAATTGCTTTTCCTTTAAAAAGTATAATAATACGAAAATAATGAAGAATGCAAGTTTTTTTGGTTTTTCTGAAGAATGAACGGGAGGGAATCTCTCCTTGTTGGCCGATAATAGGTGTTCTAGCAAATTCTTGTGTCATAATTTATGCTAATTTTGAGCTACAATCAAAAGGGATGGAATTAATATGCATTTACATCCGATCTGGCGTTTGCATCCCAAGGATTTTTAAGCCGTTCTTTATAACTTGACCTGTGGCATCTACCAGCAATATTCTTGCCTTGGTCAGTTCCACATCATCCGACAAGACGCGATGGGCATTATAAAATCTGTTCAGACTGCCACACACATCAATGAGATAATTGCAGATCAAAGAGGGTTCGTAAAATTCGGCTGCCTTCATGATTACCGTGGGATATTGCCCTAAATATTTTATCAGGATGATAGCCTCATCTTCTTTCAATAATTCAAATTGTATGTCTGCCGTTACAGGCTTCCCATATTTTCTCAGGATACTGCAGAGACGGGCATGGGTATACTGGATATAAGGGCCTGTTTCACCCTCGAAATTTAGTACCTCATCCCAATCAAAGACTACGTCCTTGCTGCGTTTCGTGCAGAGATCGGCGAAGATGACGGCCCCAATGCCCACTTCCTTTGCCACGGTCTCTTTATTTTCCAATGATGGATTCTTCTCCTCAATAATTTTTTTGACCCGTTCAACGGCTTCAATTAACAGGTCCTCCAGTAAAATGACTTTTCCCTTGCGGGTAGACATCTTGCCGTCTTTAAATTTCATGAGTCCAAAATCCACATGTACACAACGGCTTGCCCAGTCGTATCCCATTAACTCCAAAACCTTGAAAAACTGATGAAAATGCAGCTTTTGCTCAGAACCGACCACGTAAATCATCCTGTCAAAGTCGTAGGTCTTCTTCCTGTATTCTGCGGCTGCAATATCGCGGGTGGCGTAAAGCGTGGTATCGTCTTTTTTGCGAAGAAGACATGGGGGCATGTTGTAAGGCTCCAAATCGACGATCAGTGCCTGCTCGCTAACCCTGGTTAGTCCCTTTTCTTTAATCCTCGTTATGGTATCTTCAACCATCGTATTGTAAAAACTCTCACCGACGAAGGCATCGAAGTGTATCCCAAGCATATCGTAAATCTTCTGAAATTCTTTTAAGCTGATGTCCTTGAAGTGCTGCCAGAGGTCTTTTGCCTCAAAATCTCCGGACTCGAGCTTTTTGAACCATGCCCTTGCCTCGTCTTCTAAACCCGGATTCTTTTCTGCCTCCTGATGAAATTTTACGTAAAGGTTATTCAGATCGGTAACGGTGTAAGACTTATGGGCATTTTCACTTCCCCACATTTTATAAGCAACAATCAATTGCCCAAATTGGGTTCCCCAATCGCCAAGGTGATTGATCCCAACGCAGGTATAACCAAGGGTTTTATAAATATTGCAAATGGCATTTCCTATCAGTGCGGATCGAAGGTGGTGAACGGCAAGGTGTTTTGCAATGTTTGGAGAAGAGAAGTCGATAACAACCGTCTTTCCTTTGCCAAGGGTCTTATTACCGTATCCGTCGCGTTCTTTGGAAATAATTTTCAACGCTAGCTCTGATAATGTTACTTTGTCCACGAAAAAGTTTATATAAGGGCCAACGGCCTTTATCTCTGTGATTGGGGGAATGGTATGTAATGTATCCGACAGTTCTGTGGCGATGATGTTCGGGGACTTTTTCAATATTTTTGAGAGGGTGTAGCAGGGGAAGGCGTAATCACCCATTTTGAAGTCAGGGGGTATTTCAATAAGTTTTTCTATTTCGTGTTCTGGAAGGTTTGTTCCCTCTTTCAATACCGATACGATATTCTTTATAAAATAATCCATTTTAAGCTTTTCCCTGTGGCCTCTGGGGTTAATCTTTTTTGTTACATCAACCCCATCTTCTTTTTCACTTCAACCATGGTGTTTTCTGCCATACCCTTACATTTCTTTGCACTGGCATGCAATAGTTCTAAGAGATAATCTGGGTCATGTATCAATTGCTCGTACCTCATGCGGATGGGAGCCAGGGCTTCAACGATATTATCAGACAAGATCTTTTTGCATTCGATACAGCCGATTTCTGCAGAGCGGCACACTACGTTGATACGATCAATCTGGTCTTTTTTGGAAAAATGCTTATGCAAGGTGAAGAGGTTGCAGATGTCGGGATTGCCGGGGTCGGTGCGTCTCTTTCTGTTCTCATCGGTTACCGCCGTGGAGAGTTTCTTCCAGATCGATTCAGGGGTTTCCACAAGTGAGATATAATTTCCCAGGCTCTTGCTCATCTTGGTTTTGCCATCGAGCCCCATAATCCGCGGGGCTTCTGAAAGGACTTCGGCCGGTTCGGGAAATGTTTCTCCGTATCTCATATTAAACTTTCGGGCAATCTCCCGTGCCAGTTCAATGTGCTGTACCTGATCCTCGCCTACGGGTACGGCTTCACCTTTGTAAAGGAGGATATCCGCAGCTTGCAAAACAGGATATGTAAATAATCCTGCATTGATATTTTCCCTGTGCTGCTTTGACTTGTCTTTAAATTGGGTCATGCGTTCCAAATGACCCATGGGGGTTACCGTGTTGAGTATCCAGGCGAGTTCCGTGTGTTCGGGTACGTAGGACTGGACAAAGATGATGCACCGTTCCGGATCAAGCCCTGCCGAAATATTAACAGCCGCAGCGTTCAGGATACGCTTTTGCATCTCTTCAGGCTTATATTCAATGGTAATTGCATGATAATCCACGATGCAAAAGATGCAGTCGTACTGATCAATCATCCGCACCCAGTTCTTGATAGCCCCCAGGTAGTTGCCGATGTGTACGTCCCCGCTGGGTTGAATCCCGCTAAATAATCGCTTTTTCATGAAATCTTTCCTTTAGAGAACCTTTGGCAATATCTTTTTGATCCGTCGCGCAGCTTCTTTTGTATCTTTGATACTGGGTACAAGGGCGAATCGTACATAACCTTCGCCTGGGTTCAGTCCGGTTTCTGTCTTGTCGCTAATCCATGCCCCGGGAGTTGTTACAATGGCAATATCGGGAGAAAGGAGTTTCCGGGCAAAATCGACAGATGTCATGCCCGCGGGTACCTTTTGCCAGAGATAAATCGTTGCTTCCGGAGTGCAATCGGTGAGGTTGATATATTTAAATGCGTCCACCAGTAAATCCCTTTTGATCCTGTATTCCGTTCTCATCTTTTCGACATGGGTCTCGTCACTGAGGGCGGCAATTGCCCCGTCTTGTATAAACGTGGCCGTACCAGAATCAATATTTGTTTTTACTTTTTTAAATATATCAATAATTTGCTTATCGCCTACAACCCATCCAACCCGGTAGCACGTCATGGCGCTCCTCTTGGAGAAAGAATTAAATACGATAACTCCCTCTTTTGTAATCTCAAGGATACTGTGCGGGGGTTCCTGGAAATAAATCTCACTGTAGGCCTCGTCCGAAGCGACGATTATATTATATTTTTTACAAAATTCGACAATTTCTTTCAGGTATGATAAGGGTGCTACGGCTCCTGTGGGACTGTTCGGATAGTTAATCCACATAATCTTTGTCTTCTTGCGAACCTCTTCCGGGATGGGTATTGGGTCCATCAGGAATTTATTTTCTGCTAAAAGGGGCACATAATAAGGAATCCCTTCGGCGAATAATGTACCTCGCGTGTAAGGTGGGTACCCCGGGGAAGGGATGATGACATAATCACCGGGATTAACGATTCCCTCGGGAAAATTGAATACCGCCTCTTTTGAGCCGATGGTGGATGAAATCTCCGTAGCCGGATCCAATTGTATGCCAAACCTTTTCTGAATCCACTGGGCGATCGACTGCCGGAATTCTGGAGTGCCAATGTAGCTCGGATAACCTGAAGATCTCCTGAGCGTTATTCCTTTTTGTGTTGCCTTGCGCACAATATCAGGGGTTGGCACTGTAGGATCACCAACACCAAAGTCAATCGGGGTAATCCCCAGCACTTTTAATTTTTCGACTTCTTTGTCTACTTCTGCAAAGGCATAAGCGCCAATAGACTGTAATCTCTTTGATGCCGTGATCTCCATAAATTATATCCAGTTCCTTTCGTACTTTTGTTATTTTTTTGATGGGTCTGTAACAGATGGTTTAACAGGACTTCTTTTGGCAGTCATTTCCCTGATTTCTATTTCGAGCACATTTGTTTTATTCAGCATTGTATCGGTGAAGGGAACTTTGGGATTTTGTGGCGCATACTTTTCGGCAAGTTTCTGGAGGGCGTAATTCTTCGCATTGACTTCAGAAAGTATTTTTATGTTACCAAACATAATAACAGATCTGTAAGCGACGGAAGATCCACAAGTAGGCTGCTTTACAATCACATTTTTGACTTCTTCCACCTCAAAGCATACGTTCGGATTAATTCGGATGTTTTCAAGCTTTCTCCCTTCATTTGCACAGTGAAGGAATATTTTGGCGGTTTCTTTGTCATACGTAAAATTCATGGGTGTGATATAGGGGATCCTATTTGCGCACGTTCCCAATCTTCCCACCATGGACGATAAAAGAATCTCCTCGATTTCGTTCTTATCCGTTATTTCTTTGTCTTTTCTTCTCACTGTTTATATTTTTCTTCCGACAGCTTCTGCTACAGGTTTTAGCTCTTCCATGAGTTCTTCAAAGGCTTCAAGGGTAATCGTTTGCGGCCCGTCCACAAAGGACTTCTCCGGATCCGGGTGAGTCTCAATTAACAAGCCGTCTGCACCCACTGCCACGGAGCCCTTGGACATCGGATTAACAAGGCTTCTCTTTCCTGTTCCATGACTGGGGTCCACAATGACGGGCAGATGTGTCATTTCCTTGAGTTGTGGCACAATACTCAGCGACAATGTAAAGCGTGTATAGGTCTCAAAGGTTCGAATACCCCTTTCGCACAGAATGACATTGGGATTATTTTGTGCCAGGATATATTCTGCTGCCAGGAGAAATTCGTCAATCGTGGCAGACATTCCCCGTTTTAAAATCACAGGTTTGCCTGATTCACCCACGGCGCGCAGGAGTAAAAAATTCTGCATGTTGCGGGTTCCAATTTGTAATATATCGGAGTATTTGCTCACTAATTTTACATGCTCAGGTGTAAGTACTTCTGTCACAATGGGCAGGCCAGATGCTTCCCGGGCGTGAGCTAAATGTACGAGACCCTCTTCCATAAGACCCTGGAAGGTATAGGGATTACTACGGGGTTTGAATGCGCCACCCCGTAATGCAGTTGCACCCGCATCTCTGACCCTTTTTGCGATTTCAATTATCTGCTCTTTACTTTCAATAGCGCATGGTCCTGCAATAACGGCGACTTCTTCACCGCCAATTTTTTTCCCATTGTTCAGATGAATGATCGTTCTAAAATCTTTTCCTTCTTTACTTGCCAGTTTATATGGCGCAAGAATTGGGACTGATTTTTCTACACCTGGCATCACGTCCCAAAAATCAGCGGGTAATACCCGTTCATCTCCAATAACCGCAATTACGTTTCGGTTCGTTCCCTGTAACAGAACCCCCTTTAATCCGGCCTTTTCTATGCTTTCAAGGACATGATTTATATCCTTTTTTGCCGATTCGGCCTTCATTACAATAATCATGAGCTACACCTCCACCAAAATTTGTGGGCAAAAAAAAGCCCCAAAACCAACGGTTTTAGGGCAATATATCAACATCTTACTAATTTAATATCGAACCCTAAGAACCCCCTCGTTTATAATAGTATCTAAAGTAATAAATTACCCAATAAAATCTGCAATGTTTTGGATTATTACTGAGGATATTCATAACCGAATCATATAAATAAGGAATTAATATAGCTCAAATTTTACATAACACAGTTTTATTGTCAAGTGTAATTTTTTTAATGTCTTATCCTTATAAGTTTTACGTTGAAAATACAAATACTTTGGTATATTGTTTGATTCAATTCTTTCATATATGCATATATGCATTTATGCATTGTTTGTGTACGTTCAAAATAGGATTGAGAAAATTTGAAAAAGAGTCTCCATATTTTTTGCTTATTGCTACCCTTTTTTATATCGATTTTTGTTTATCTAAACTGTTTGCAACACTCCTTTGTTTACGATGACGAGTCTACTATTATTAATAATTATTTCATACGGCAGTGGAGTAACCTCTCAAATCTTTTTACCCGCAAATACTTCGTCCTTTCAGCCGAATTGACGTATCGCCCTGTAGTAACTTTGTCTTATTTTATTGATCATACCTTCTGGCATTTGAATCCGCTGGGGTATCATCTTACCAATATTCTCCTTCACGCTGCGAACAGTACACTTCTCTTTGTTTTTGCCTTTCAAATATTTAAAAAAAGGACGACGGCTTTCATCTCAGCGCTTTTTTTCTCTTCATATCCAATCTTTTCGGAAGTGGTCAATGCCGTTGGCTTTCGGGAAGACCTCCTGGCATTTCTGTTTTTGATTCTGGCCTTTATCTTTTATCTGGAGTCAAATAAGCGAAGATACATTCTCTATTACTCTCTATCCCTATTTTGCTATTTTTTGAGCCTCTTTTCCAAAGAAATGGCAATTACTTTGCCTTTGTTGATAGTTTTGTTTGACGTTGTTTTTCAAGGTCTTTTACTCAAAAAAACCTTTTCTGGTGGAGAAAGTAGGTTCTCATATTTCAAACCAAAATTTCCCCATTATTACATGGGATTTATTTTGATCACTATTTTTTATATACTAAACCGGTTTTTCTTTTTCTATAATCCCTCTGAATCACAAATCTCTTATCCACATGATAGCCTTTTCGTCAACTTTCTGGCCATGACCCGTGTGGTGGCTTATTACGTAAAACTTCTTTTCCTGCCTTTTCAATTGAATGCCGATTACGTAGTCCCTTTTTCTGCATCGCCTGCCGAAACCTCATTTTGGTTGTCTGGTTTACTTCTTATCGTAATAGGTATAGTTACATTCCGGCTACGATCCCAGCATAGGTATGTTTTCTTTTTTATCCTCTGGTTTTTTGTCACACTCATCCCCGTAATGAATAGTATTCCATTGGGGAATATCATGGCAGAGCGTTATTTGTATATACCAGGTGCTGGTTTTAGCATGATCATTGCCAATTTACTATCAAAGCTCAGTAAACAGGGTGTTACAAACCTCAACCAAAATGGTACTCATGCTTCGCCATTCTTGTTAAAAGGAGGGAAATTGTCAAGTTCCCTTTATCCTTCACCTCTCCCCGCAGGTGGGGGAGGAATAAGGTGGGGGGGATTTTCGCCTTTTTTTAACGTAACAGGTTCATTATTCGTCTTCATATTATTTTTTATTTTAACGGGAAATGCCTACCTAACTTGTAAGAGAAACAATGACTGGAAGGACGGCCTGCAGTTATGGTCGAAGACGGTCTTAACCTCACCAAACAGTTTCAGGGCCCACATTAACTTAGGGAACGCTTATGAAAAAAGAGGATTTAATGCCTCTGCCCTGGAAAAATACAATAAGGCATTAACAATTGATCCAAACGATGCAGATGTTTACAATAACATTGGCATTTATTATGATAAGATGAATCTTTCTGATGAGGCGATTCAATACTACGAAAAATGTCTGGCCATAGATCCCAGACACACAAAAGCACACAATAATCTGGGAGTGGTATTTACCAGACAAAGGCGGTTCGATGATGCAATTCAAGCGTTCAGTCAGGCCATTTCCATAAATCCTTTATACCCTGATGCCCATAACAATCTGGGCATAGTTTATTACAGAAAAGGACTCATAAACGAGGCCGAGCGTGAGTTCAAATTAACCATTAGTATAGAACCTTACCACGCCGAAGCACACAACGACCTCGGCATTTTGTACAACGACAAACACCAATATGACGATGCCATTCACGAATTTGAGACAGCTATACAGATAAAACCTGACTATGCAAATGCACACATGAATCTGGGGGCAGTTATCCTCAAACACAGGAAGGACAGAGACACGGCCCTATTTCACCTGAAAGAAAGCTTGAAGATAGACCCACAGCAGGAACAGGCAATGGGAATAAAGAAACTTATAGAGCAACTGGAAGATACTACCGAGTGAAATTGTCTGTAACAAAAAATTTTACAACATGTCAAAATTCTGGTAATTCCATTTTATTCCTTTTACTTACGCATGAGTTGGTCACAATTTGGTCACCGTTATTATACAATACAAATATATTGAAATACATGAATAGAGATGATAGTTTTCTAAAATAATTTTACAATTTTACTATGAATCAAAGTTTTTATAATATGAGTTATGGGAATCTCATAAAATGAAGACATTAACAATATCTCAAAAAGGACAGGTTGCCATACCGAAAGAGGTCAGGGAAATATTGCATATAAAGGCAGGAGACCAGTTGGCTTTTCGGGTGGAGAAGGGAAAGATTATATTAGAGCCGGCAGTGAATATCCCACGTTCACAGGCATGGTTTTGGACTTCCAATGTACAAAAGAAGGTGAAAAAGACCGATAAAAACTTCAAGGAGGGTAATTTTAAAACATATGAGATAGATACATTTGTTAAGGAACTAAACACAATTCATTGCAAATCCACAGGCTCGAAGGATCTGATTTCTGGGAGTTTTACGTAGATAAAGGGTATCGGTGTGTATTTAAACAAGAAGGAAATGTGCATAAACTTTATTAGGTAAGTACACACGATATAATTGATAAGTTTTGAATGTTATACTGAAACTGTATAATAACTCGTTATCTCTCAATAAATAAGGTGGTGATTATGTTTTTAACTGAAATAGAGAAAATGTCTACCATTGAACGTTTACAAGTAATGGAAGAGTTATGGGACTCATTATGCAAAGAAGAAATTGAATCTCCGGAGTGGCATAAAGATATTCTCAAAGAAAGAAAAAAGAAAATTGAAAAAGGTGATGTTGAATATATTTCTCTGGAGGATTTAAAAGGCAGCCGTCATCGATGAAAGTAAGAGTAGAAAATGATATCGTAAAAGTAATTGCAGTCCTGGACATGAGTCGAAACCCCTTTTTCAAAAAACTAATTTTTACGTTATACCTAAATTCTGCAAATGATTTTCGCGTAGCAAAAATCGGCCTTCCATAATACCCTTACTACGCAAAAATCAATAATAAACTTCAATATTTGGCGGTTTGCGGAGTTACCCGGTGGCGTTATAGGCG